>JBNGDZ010000006.1:391-13296 GCA_049975765.1 Armatimonadota bacterium | reverse complement strand
ATGGTTCCCGGCGAACCTGCCTTGCGCGGCCGGATGCCGCGCGTACTCTGTCTCCGAGGTCTCGCTCTCGCTCGACCATAGCAAGTATACCCGGGATGGCTCGTGACTAACCCCGATCTTGAAAGCAGCGTGCCCAGCGCCGATCGACTCCGCCCTCTGCCGCCGGAGTTCTTCCTCCAGGACACCCGCGAGGTCGCGAAGAGGCTGCTGGGCTGCCTGTTGGTACATCGCACGGAGGAGGCGGATCTGGTCGGACGACTGGTGGAGACCGAGGCCTACCTGGCGCAGAGCGATCCCGGCTGCCACGCTGCGCGAGGCAGGACCGAGCGTAATGACCCCATGTTCGGCCCCCCGGGCACCCTCTACATCTACCTTATCTACGGCATGCACCTGTGCATGAACATAGTCACGCGGCCGGAGGGCACGCCCGAGGCGGTGCTGCTGCGCGCGGCCCGGCCCATCGCGGGCATCGAGGCGATGCGCAGGCGCCGAGGGAGAGAGGCGCTGAAGGACCTCTGCAGCGGCCCGGCGAAACTCGTGGAGGCGTTCGGCGTATCGCTTGAGCACAATCGTGCGCGAGTCACCAGCGGCGACCTGTTTGTCGCGGCAGCCCCTGAGCCGCCCGGCGAGATCATGGTGACCACCCGGATCGGACTGGCAAGGGGCAGCGGTGATAGGCTGATGCTGCGCTACATGCTGCCCGACTGCCCCTGGGTCTCGCGGCCGCCGAAGGCTGATGCACCGGTAGAACACGAGAAAAGGTGAGTCTGGATGAAGATCAGCTTCATGACATTTGTCGCCCCTGACTGGTCGCTGGAGGAGCACCTGGCCGCCGCGATCCGCTACGGCTACGACGCCGTGGAGCCGCGCTGTGAGGCGGATCACAACCATGGCGTGGAGCTGGATACGACGAAGCGGAACCGCGCCGCCATCAAGCAGCAGTTCGCCGACTGCGGTGTGGAGCTGCGCACCATCGCCACCTCGCGCCGCTACGCCCTCGACAGCGACCACGAGCTGCAGGAAAGCATCGATCTGACGAAGCAGTACTGCGACCTCGCCGCCGACGTGGGCGCGCCGAACATCCGGGTCTTCGGGGGCATGACCCCGGAGGGCATGCAGTTCGCGGACGCCAAGAAGGTGGTGGCCGAGGCCCTGCACGAGTGCGGCGAGCACGCCGGCGACTGCGGCGTCTACCTGTGCATGGAGACCCATGACGCCTACAGCCTCTCGGCCGACTGCGCGGAGACTGTGCGGATGGCCGACCACCCCAACGTGGCCATCACATGGGACGTCATGCATCCCTGGCGGCACGGTGAGGACATGGAGACGGCCTTCAGCAACGTGAAGGACTTCGTCCGCCACTGCCACGTGCACGACGGCGTGCCGCCTGAGGACGGCGGCCCCGCAGGCTGGCAGATCGCGCTGATGGGCGAGGGCGAGATCCCGCACGACGAGGCCATCAGCCTGCTGGCGACACTCGAGTATGACGGGCTGCTCTCGGGGGAGTGGATCAGGGCCTTTGATCCGGAGGAGGTCCTGCCGCACGACGCTCAGGTGATGCGGGAGTACATCGCGCAGGCCACCCGATAGCGCAGCGCACTGGAGCGTGGGGATGTATGACGACGACGGCACTGACTGTCGATGAGGCCGCGGCCTGCTGCAGCCGGATCGCCGATAACGTGGAGCGGGTGATCATCGGCAAGCGCGAGGCGGTGGAGCGCGTGCTCGTGGCCATGATCGCCCGCGGGCACGTGCTGCTGGAGGACGTCCCGGGCGTGGGCAAGACCATGCTGGCGCGCTCGCTGGCTGCCTCCATCGGCGGGCACTTCCGGCGCATTCAGTTCACCCCCGACCTTCTGCCCACCGACGTCACCGGGGTCTCGATCTTTGACCAGAAGCAGGCCGAGTTCGTCTTTCGGCCGGGGCCGATCTTCGCCAACATTGTCCTCGCCGACGAGATCAACCGGGCCTCCCCCCGAACGCAGTCGAGCCTCCTGGAGGCCATGGAGGAGCGGCAGGTCACCGTTGACGGCGTGACGCACCACCTCGAGCGGCCCTTCATGGTCATCGCCACGGAGAACCCCATCGAGTACGAGGGCGTCTATCCCCTGCCCGAGTCCCAGCTCGACCGCTTCCTGCTGCGCTTCTCCATCGGCTACCCGCAGCGGGACGAGGAGAAGCAGATCGTGCAGGAGCAGCTCCTGGGCCACCCCGTGGAGGAGCTGGAGCCGGTGGCGGGCTCCGAGGACGTCACGGCGGTGCAGCAGGTCGCGGCCCGCTGCCACGTCTCGGAGGAGATCTACGACTACGTGCTCGACCTCATCGAGGGGACCCGCCAGTCCGACCAGCTCTACCTCGGCGCCGGCCCGCGGGGGAGCCTGGCGCTGGTGCGTTGCGCGCAGGCGGTGGCGACGCTGCAGGCCCGGGACTTCGTGGGCCCGGACGATATCAAGGGCATCGCCCGCGCGGCACTGGCGCATCGGCTGATTCCGCGGCCGGAGGCGAGAGTGAGCGGCGTCACGGGCGCCCAGGTCGTGGAGGAACTGCTGCAGAGCATTCCCGTCCCAGCGTGAGCCGCGGGTGAGGGTCGATGATGAGCCGCAACCTCCGCATCTTCGCCGTGGCCGCCGTCGTCCTCTGGGCCGTCGGTGCCATGAACGACGCCCGCGTGATGTACGTGCTCGCAGGAGTCTGCGCCGCGATCATTCTCGTCTCCTTCCTCCTCTCGCAGTTGGCACTGACTCGGCTGCGGGTGCAGATGTCGCCGCCGGCGCGCAATGCCGTTGCCGGGGCCTCGATCACGCCGAAGCTGCATCTACAGTCAGTGGGCGGCATCACCGTCGGCTCCGCTGCGGTGGAGACGGTGATGGAGAATCTGACGGTGGAGGGCGTGACGGTCCGCCGGCGACTGCTCCTGCCGCCCATGCCGCCGCTCTCGGAGTTCGACGTGGATGTTGAGCTGGTTCCCCCGCTGCGCGGCCGCTACCGCCTCCGCCCCCCGGCGCTGATCGACACCGACCCAATCGGCATGTTCGAGCAGCGGCGGGAGCAGGGCGAGGCCCACGACCTGGTGGTTTTCCCCCGGACCTATGATCTGCCGCCCGTCGTGGCCTGGGAGGCCGGCTACGGGCGCCACACCTCCCGCGGACGCGACGTTCGCCGGGACCAGGGCGAGTTCCGCGGCATCCGGGAGCATACCCCCGGCGACGATCTCCGCCACGTGCACTGGAAGGTGACCGCGCACGTGGGAGAGCTGGCGGTGAAGGAGTACGAGCCCATCCGCCATGATCTCATCTCGGTGCACCTGGACCTGCTGGCCGATAACCACTACGGGGACGGTGCGGTCAGCACGCTGGAGACCTCCATCTCGGCCGCGGCGTCGATCGCCCGTGCCGGACTTGCGGAGCAGCGGTCGGTGGGAGTCTTCGGAGAGGGGCTGCCTCAGGGCGTGAGCCGGTCCGGATCCGGCCAGCCGCATCTCCACCGCATCATGGTGGCGTTGGCCGAGGCCCGCCCGGCGGACGACGGTGCGTTCGCCGCATCGCTGTCGTCACAGCTCCGCTCGGTGCCCCGCGGCGCCTCAATCTTCGTTATCACCACCGCCGTCGAGGAGCCGCTGGTGGAGGTCATCGCGGCCCGATCGGGCGCGGCGGGCTCGGTCATGCTCGTGGTGGTGCGCGGCGACCTGGAGGGCGCTTCCGAGCGATTCGCGCTGATCCCCCAGCGGGTCGTGGAGTCGGCCCGCGCCGCCGGCATCCAGGTGGCCGTGCTGCGCTCGCCGGCCGACATCACCGAGGCCCTCGCCGCCGCCAGTGCACGCCGGCCGGCCGTGGGGGCGCTGTAATGGCCTCAAGAGCCTCCATTCCCGGACGCATCTGGGGCTTTCTGGAGCGCCACCGCTTCACGCCGGTGCCACACACGCCCCCTGCGGAGACGCCCGCCGAGCGCCGGCGGTGGCTGGCTGTGATGCTGGCCGGCTGGCTCACGATGTACGGCGCGCTGCTGGCAGCCACCGCTCTGGTCGCCAACGGACTCGTTATCGCGGAGCTGGCGCTGCTTGTCACCGCCGCCTTCCCGGTCGTGTGGCGGCTGCATTTCTCCACTCTCCCCCGCTTCTGGCCCAACTGGATTGCCTTCGCCGGCGCCGTCGCCCTGGGCATACTGCACCTGAAGATGGGCTGGCTCAGCGGCGACGCAGAGGTCCCCAGGTTGGTGGTGAGCTACCGCTTCCTGGTGGTGGCCTTCTACTGGGTGATGGCCTTCAGGGCCTTCGCCCTCCGCTCCACGCGGGACGTGACCCAGACGGCGCTGCCGGCCTGCTCCGGCCTGCTGCTGGTGCTGCTGTCGGCACCCACGACGGCCGCCATCGCGGGGACGGTTCTGGTCATGGGGGGCACGCTCGGGATGCTGGCCGCGGAGCACGCCAGCGACCGACTGGAGCGGGCCGACACCCGTGTGGCGCGGGACGCGGTTCGAGGCGGGCGGTGGCGGCCGACCGTCAACTCCTGGCTGGCGCTGATGCTGGCCGCAGCGGTCGCGGCGGTCATCATCGCCTCGGTCGCGGCCCGGCTGGAGCCCTCCAACCCGGCGGGACGGTGGCTGCGTCGGCAGCTCGCCTGGCGGCTGGCGCGCCTGATGATCCGCGAGGGGCCGCCGCCTCACATGTCCGAACAGTCGCTGCAACTGGGCGGGCCCGCTCCGGAGCCGCGCGACCGCCTCATGCTTATCGTGAAAGCCGAGGGCCCAGTGAAAATGCGCACCGGCACCTACGACATCTATGAGGGCGACCGCTGGCGGCGGAGCGAGCGCCAGTGGCAGCGGCTGCGGCCCCAAGCCGGGCGACGGTACCGGTTCCCGCCTGTGGAGGAGATGGGGCTGTCACCGGCGGTGATCGACGAGCTTGATGTGGAAGTGACCAGCGCCTTCGGCTTCCTGGGCACGCTGCCGGTGGCGTGGTGCCCCAGCTACGTGGAGCTGGATGTTCCGTCGCTGCGCGTCGATCGGTCGGGTATGGTGAGCTTCACCGGCCACTTCATGCCCGGTGACACCTACACGGGCGTGATCGCCGCGCCGGCGGCGGTCATGGCACCTCCCGGCGCGGAGCCCCCGAAAGCCGTGGACATGCGGTACGCCCTTCAGCTCCCGGACAGCCTCCCCGCCCGCGTGCGGCGGCTCGCGCGTCGCATCGTGACGGAGGACGGGGCTGAGCAGCCGGTCGGCATGGCCCTCGCGATCACGAACTACGTTAAGGCTGAGTACGACTACGATCTGCAGGCGCCCGTGCTGCCGCAGGGCAGGGACTACGTGGATCACTTCCTCTTCGAGAGCAGAACGGGCTACTGCAATCACTTCGCCTCGGCCGCCGCGGTGCTGCTGCGCGCCCTGGACGTACCGACCCGACTGGCGACCGGCTTCACCTCGGGCGAGTACCGCGCCGAGCGCCAGGTCTACGAGATCCGTGACCAGGACGCACACGCCTGGGTGGAGGCGTTCCTGCCTGGCACCGGGTGGATCGACTTCGACCCCACCCCGGACCCGGATGAGCTGCAGGAGGAGACACCGCAGGCGGGCATCGGGTCGCGGATCGGCGAGGCGTTCGGCCGGGCCGGGGAATGGGTCGTCGCGCACAGAGTCGTGATCCTGGTCCTGGGGATCGGCCTGCTGGCGGTCGTCGCCGCGCTCAGCCTCGGCCGCCGTTGGTACCGGTGGCGGATACGGCCGCTGCGTCCGGGAGTCGCGCCCGAGGGGCGCATCACATACGCCTACCGACAGGCCCTGCGGTGGCTGGAGAGCGAGGGTGTGGCCCGAAAGCCGTCCGACGCGCCCTGGGAGTTCGCAGGGGTCGTGACAGCGGCGCGCCCGGCGGTGGCGCAGGACCTGTCCGTGCTCACCGAGAAGTACGTGGGCGCGCGATTCGCGCCGCGGGCGTCGGAGGAGGCCGACGCCGGCGCGGCGGAGCAGGCGCTGCGCAGGTTGCGTGAGACCCTCGCCACGCCCCCGGATGCCGAGGAGGCTTCGGACTGATCCCCGTCCTGACCGCGGAGGGGCACGACTGGTCTCGAGGCGAGAGCGGCCGGCGCGCGATGCCGTTGCCGCGTGCTGCCGGCCTCGTGGTCCTGCTGGCCTTTATGGCGTGTGCCGGCGCGTGGGCCGACGGCGTCTCGCGCCGGGTGCAGTACCACTCCCCGCTCGATGACTCCATCCAGGCCTACGGCGTCTATCTTCCCGACTCGCCCCCGCCGTCGGAGCGCGGATACCCGGCGGTGCTGCATGGTCATGGCTACGGGTGGCACGTGAGCAGCAGCTTCTCAGGCTTCCAGCGCCAGTGGGCGGATGAGCACGGCTGGGTGATGATCCACCTCAACGCCCGCGGGCCGAACTTCTACGAGGGCGTCGGCGACCTGGAGACGCTCGCCGTGGTGGACGACGCCGCCGCGCGCTTCGGCATCGACCGTGACCGCGTCTACATGACCGGCGGCTCGATGGGCGGCACCGGCGCGCTGCGACACGGCCTCCGGCACCCGGACGTCTTCGCAGCCGTCATGGGCGTGGATGGCTGGACGGACTTCCGCCTCTGGCACCACCACTGGTACGCCCGCACCGACTGCCGCGACCTCATCGAGGAGTTTCGCAGGCCGCTGCTGGAGGCGGCCTCGCCACTGTACTGGGCTGAGCGCGGCAAGTGGGGGGCGATCGGCCACATCGTCGATGGCAGCGACACCACGGTGCTCCCCGAGAACGGCCTGCGCCTGCGCCAGCGGCTCTGGGAGCTGTCGGCGCAGCAGCCGGGCGCCTACGACTACAGGCTGATCTTCAACCCCACTCTCGGCCACGGAGGCGGGACCGACTACGGCGCCATCTACAGCTTCTTCGTCGGCCGCCGGCGCATCCAGCGGCCGGCCGGCTTCACCGTGCAGACCACCGTACTTCCGCACGGGCAGCTCTACTGGGGCCGCATCGAGGACCTGCTCATCGACGGCCTCTCGGGACAGCTCGAGGCCTACGCCGAGGGCGACACCGTTGCGGCGCGCACCGAGAATCTGAGGGCATTCACCCTCCACCTCGCGGCGAGCCCGGCAACGGCCGGGGGGTGGGTACGGGTGTACGCCGATGGCTTCCCGTGCCACGAGGGCTTCCCCGGGACCATCACACTGGAGGCCGACCTGGACGCTGCCGGGACGGTCATCGGATGGCACCGCTCAGCGCCCGGCGACCGGCTTCACAAGCGGCCTGAGCTCTGCGGGCCGGTGGGCGACGCCTTCCTGTCCCCGTTCGTGGTCGCCTGGGGCACCGCCGGAGACCCCGACGAGGTCGCGCGGCACCGGCTGGAGGCGGAGCAGTTCGCCGAGAGCTGGAACGTCTTCATGGTGCACGCTGATGCTGTCGAGGCGGTCCCGGAGGAGGACATCCACCCCGCCGACCTGACATCTCACACCATCGTGCTGTTCGGGAGCATCGACAGCAGCCGCCTGCTACGCCGGGCCCACGCCGCGCATCCTTTCCCTGTGGAGGTGCGCGGGGAGGGCGTTATCGTGCACGACCCGGAGCATGGCGACCGCCGCTACATCGGCGAGAAGTACGGCGCGCTGATGTGCTACCCGAACCCCCTGACCGACTTCTCGACCTACCTGGTGATCGCGAACCGGCGCGTCTACACCAAGCCCGACGGGGGCTCGCCGCAACTGCTGGGCTACGACCTCGAGAAGCTGCCGTGGGGCTACCCGGACTACCTGGTCTTCAACAACAATCAGTCGGAGCTGCCTTTCGTGCTGAACGTGAACAACAAGCCACCGGTGACGTGCTATGAGGCGGCGTACTTCGTGGAGGCCGGCTACTTCGACGACGCCTGGCGCATCGACCGCGGCCACCAGCTCCGGCGCGTGCGCGTCCAGCAGCCCGAGCAGCATCGGCTCATCCACGTAGACGAGCTTGCGCTCGGCGAGCCGAACGGCCGTCCGGTGGCTCGCGTGCGACTGACCGACGCCGACGGCGCGCCGGTGACGTATCTGGTGCAGGTGGTGCAGCGGGACGCCGACGGCGCGCCGGTGCATACCGCTCGCGTGACCGGCAGATGGTCTGCCGATGGCGAGGCGGTGGCGTCGGCATCGACGGATGAGGATGGCGGGGCGGAGTTCGTCTGTCCGCCGGGCGTGGCGGCCGACGTCGCCGACTTCCAGGTCGTCAACGTCATGGCTACGGGCTGTACCTATGACTGGACCGCCGATATGGGACGCCATCTGGCCGCCGGCTGGGGTTCGCCGCGACAGCTCGAGCTGACGCTGCTGACCGATCGACCGTCGGTTGGCCCTGACGGTGCCGTAACGCTGCGCCTGGCGGTCACCAACGCCGGCGCGGCGAGGCGTGACATCACAGTGACGCTGGCGGCGCCCTCGGGCACCGTCATCCCGGGCCGGCGTGAGGTGAAGGTCGATCCTCATCGGCGGGCGGATGTGGAGTTCACCTGGCGGCCCGAAGGCCGGCGCTCGGGGCCCACGGTTCTGTATGCGGAGGCCACGGCGGGCGGCACCGCGCCGGCGCACGCCGCGCTGCCGGTCGAGGTGCAGATACTCCCACGGCCCCGCCTCCCGCTGGCCGTGTCGGGGGTCACGGCGGCGGATGTGCAGTGGGGCGAGCCCTGGACGGTCAGCGCGACGGTACGCAGTTGGGGCTGCGAGGAGCCGGTGCAGGCCACGGTCCACTGCGCGCTCCTGGAGGCCCGGCGCTTCCCGGCGGCGAAGAGTGTCGAGGTGCCGGCCGGGGAGGCGGTCACGGTGCAGTGGATGGGAGAGAAGCCCATCGACAGGGGAGAGCACACCGTACGGGTCAGCGTCGAGGGCGTCGCCGGCGCTACGGGCACGGACTCGTTCGCAGTTCGATGACAGGAGCGCCACCATGAGCAGGAGGCTGCAGGCACTGACGGCCGTTGTTGCGCTGATGGCGTGGGCGGAGGCGGAGGCGGCGCCGGAGGTGCACCAGGTCGCCGCGCCCATGCCAGCGGAGGTCACGCTCTACACCGGCACCTCGGATGCCCTTGTCCGCCAGCACGTCATGGCCACTCTGCGCGAGGGCGAGAACGTGCTGGCGTTCTCGTGGTCGAGCGACAACCTGGACGCGGGCTCGGTGAGGCTGCACGCCGCCGAGGGCCTCAGCCCGGGCGAGATCGTGCGCCCCTCCGGCGACAGCAAAGCCCTCCGGTGGACGGTCACGGCTCGGAAGGCCGGCGAGTACCCCGTGACGGTGAGCCATCTCATCAAGGGCATCTCCTGGAGCCCCACCTACCGGATGACCTGGCCGCATGAGGCGGAGGAGGCGCTGCTGGAGGGCTATGTGACCATCACCAACGGCAGCGGCGTCAAGCTCGATCCCATCAAGGCCCAGATCGTACTGGGGCGTCCTGGAATGACGGCCACCGAGCCGCCGCAACCGACCTTCCCGATCATGGGCGTGGAGATGCTGCCTCAAGGTAGCGCGGTGCGCGCGGGCTTCCTGCCGCCCATGTCGCTGAGCGCGCGGCTGCTGTATCGCATCGACTCCGAGCGAGCCCCGGATCGAGTCGAGCGCATCCTCGTCGTGGAGCCGCCACAGTCCAATGGCCTCGAGCGTGAGGCGCTGCCGAAGGGACCGCTGACCGTGGCAGTCGAGGAGGCGGGGGAGGACCTCTGGGAGCTGGTCCGGGGCGAGCTGAGCTACGCGGCCGGCGAGCCCATAGAGCTGCCGCTGGGGGCCGAGCGCGACATTCTGGTCGAGCGCAAGCTGCTGGAGCGCTCGAAGGTCCACCTGGAGTTCGACCGCCTGGGGTGCGTCAGCGGTTTCGACACGGTGGAGCGCTACGAACTGCGGGTGAGCAATCACACGGATCGGGCGGCGCAGCTTGAGGTCGTCGAGACCGTGCTGGACACGTGGGACTTTGAGACGGAGGCGCTGTATGTGACGGAGGAGGGGCAGGTGGTGATGCGGCTGGAGGTCGCCCCCGCCGATGAGAGCGTGCTGCAGTTCACCCTCATAAAGCATTCCGGCACGCGCATCTGATCGGGTCGCGATGTCCCTAACCGACGGCGGCGGAGCCGAAGGTGGCTCCGCCGCGCCGGTTCGGGACCTGGCAAGGACACTACGACATGTCGATCTCGACGTTGTCGGCGACGCCGCCGAGGATCGTGTAGTCCGTCCGCGCCTCCTGCAGGATGGAGCCGGGGATGAACTTACTGACCGGCCCGTGCGCCACCAGCCGCGCGATGAAGCGCTGCCAGCTCATGGGCGTGGCCGGCCCGCACATCCCGTCCAGCCAGAAGCTGCGGTGCCTCGCGCCCATGATGTCGGCCGGGGCGATGGTCGCGGCCTTGGGCGGCACCCACGACCAGTCGCCGCCGAAGCTGTGCAGGGCGTTCTGCATGATGGTCATGGGGTGAAGCTCCACGATCTGGGCCCTGGCGGCCTTGTACTCCTCCAGTGTGTCGTACTCGTGGCCCATGTGCGACTCCCAGAAGGCGATGTGTCCGCACCAGCCTATTCCGCCGTAACAGCAGTCGGCGCCCCCGTAATCGGCGATCATCTGCGAGTAGTCGTCGATGTTGTCACTGTCGGGGAAGTGGATGTTCTCCTCGGGCGGCCGCAGGCTCTCGTCGATGCGGCCGAAGAGGTTCGCCCACATAGCGGTGGCGAAGGAGCCCTCCCACTCGGCCGGGGCGGTGTTCCCGTCCTCGTCGGCGTACTCATCCATGTTGAAGGTCACCAGGTGGCTGCAGTCGATGCCCATCCGGTTGATCATCTCCGCCGCGATGGCGTACTGCGGCACCGGGCCGACCGGCAGGATCAGCACGCACTCCCGGCCCTCGTCTCGAGCCTGGACGATACGCAGCACGATGTCCGTCGCGAAGCGCCCGTAGAACTCAGCTGCGTCTTCGACCACGCGGATCTGGAAGTCCGGGTTGGGGTGGTCGGTGATCTCCTCCTTGGTGATGGCCCGGACGCGCGCGCACTCCTCGGCGTCCCTGAAGTCAATGAACTTGGCCAGCTGTGGCATGAAAGCCATGCGTGTCCCTCCTCGATTGTGATCTCAGCCACGTCGGCTGCGCAATCCATCTGTCCGGTAGCGTAGGCGATTCTCGCTCCGCCGGCGAATGTCCTCCATCGGCGCGCCGGCCGGCGGCCGGGAGGTCCGCAGGTGTTTCTCACACATCGCGCTCAGGATCAGGAGCTCATCCGTCGTCTGGACCCGTCCTACTGGCACAGCGCCTACGACGAGGTGCTGGCCGGCTGCACGCTTGCCCTGCGACCGCTGGGGGAGTTCATCGAGCATATCACCTACGGAGCCATCGTGACCGGCCGCAAGCCGGAGATGACGCGCGGCGGCATCCCCATGATCGGCCAGGGCGCCCTGCGGACCAGCGGCGTTGACCTGGCCGGAGCGGTGCACGTGGCTCCGGGCTCGCCCTGGGCCATCGACAGGGCCATGGTGCGTCGCGGGGACCTGCTGATCGCGCGCTCGGGGGCGGGGTCGCTCGAGCGCAACCGCCTCGCGGTCTACCACGCCGACGGACCCGCCGTCGTGGACTGCTTCGTGGACCTGGTGCGCCTCAGCGGAATGGACCCGGACTATGTGGCGGCATTCCTGCGCACTCGCTTCGGATGGGCTCAGATCCACCGGCTGCTCAATGGCGTGGGGCCGGCGAACCTGAGCTTCGACGAGATCCGCTCGCTGGGGGTGCCGCCGTGCCCGGCGCTGGAGCGCCAGGTCGCCGATCGGCACGTGGCGGAGGTCCTGCTGCTGCACCGCGCGCGGCTGTTCGATGAGGCCTCGGAGGCCGTGCGGGAGCTGGTGCGCGACCTTCAGGAGGCGCTGGCCGTGGGGAGTGACCGCCTGGACCCCGGAGGCAGGTGACGTCGCCGGGGCTGCGAACTACTGCAGACGCGTACTGTCGCTGCGGCAAGCAGCTATCGTATCGGGCCCGGACCGGCCCGAAGAGAAGAGGGAGGAGCACCAGATGGCAGTGAGGATCGGATTCGTCGGATGTGGCGGGATCGCGAACGCGCATATGCGCAACCTCGCCAAGATCGAGGGCGCTGAGATGGTGGCCTTCAGCGACATCGTGGAGGAGAAGGCCGAGGCGGCCGCGGAGGAGTACGGCGGCAAGGCGTTCGAGAGCCACGCGGAGATGTACGACAGCGTCGAGATGGATGCCGTCTACGTCTGCCTGCCGCCGTTTGCGCATGAGGACCAGGAGATCATGGCGGCGGAGGCGGGCCTGGCGATCTTCGTGGAGAAGCCCATCGGGCTGAGCATGGCCAAGGTCCGGGAGGTCGAGGCCGCCATCGACAGTGCCGGCGTCATCAACTGCGTCGGCTACCACTGGCGCTATCATGACACGGCCAAATGGGCCCGGGAGGCGCTGGAGGGCGACACCATCGGCATGGTCCTGGGCTGGTGGATGGGCGGACTGCCCGGCGTGGCCTGGTGGCGGGTGCAGGAGCAGTCCGGCGGCCAGATCGTGGAGCAGACCACGCACATCGTGGACATGGCGCGCTACCTGGCCGGCGACGTGGAGCGCGTCTACGCCGAGATGGCCCTGCGGGTGATGACGGACGTGGAGAACATCTCGGTGCCCGACGTGGGCACCGTCAACCTGCGCTTCGAGAGCGGCGCGGTGGGCAACATCACCAACTCCTGCGTGCCTCCCGGATGGCGCAACGGCCTGTGCATCATCGGCGACCGCAAGACCGTGGTCTTCGACCAGTTCAACTTCGAGCTGCGCACAGAGGCCGGAAGCGAGACCAAGACCTTCCAGCCCATCTCCGCGCACTTCCGGGAGAGCGAGGCCTTCGTGAAGGCCGTCGAGGCCGGCGACCAGTCGCTCATCCTGTCGGACTACTCCGACGGCATCAAGTCACTGGCCGTGAGCCTCGCCGCA
>JBNGDZ010000006.1:0-381 GCA_049975765.1 Armatimonadota bacterium | reverse complement strand
CCGGCGAGCCGGTGATGCTCGGCGATCTGTAGTGGACCGGGAGAGCGAGATGGCGAGCGAGCAAGAGCTTCGCGAGGCCATCTGCGAGGTCGGCCGCCGCCTGTGGGCCCGCTCACAGGTGGCGGCCACCGACGGCAACATCAGCGCGCGGATGGCCGACGGCAATATCCTGTGCACGCCCACCGGCGTCTCCAAAGGCTTCATGGCGCCCGAGGAGATCGTCACGATGACGCCCCAGGGGCGCTTGATAGGCCCGGGGCGAGCGTCCTCGGAGGCCATGCTGCATCTGGTCTGCTACTGCGCCCGGCGCGACGTGGGGGCGGTCGTGCACGCCCACCCGCCCTACGCCACGGCCTTCGCCGCGCTGGGCAGGCCACTGCC
>JBNGDZ010000005.1:0-33940 GCA_049975765.1 Armatimonadota bacterium | reverse complement strand
GCGCTATTGCAGCACCACCGTGCCGAACAGCGCGGGCTCCATCTGCTCGAGGATGTCCCCCTGCATCTCCAGGACCGGCGCCCAGTAGGTCCGCTGTCCCTTCGACTGCGTGCGGTAGCGGCCTAGGTTCAGCGACACCTCCGTCCCGGCCTCGACCGGCGCCATGCCCAGATCATCCCAGGGGATCATGGCCTCGGCAGTCCAGGACTCCGCGCCCACGTGCGCCGCGGCGCGCCAGTCGGAGTCGTAGCCCAGATCAAGCACAAACCGCGCCCACTTCCGGGCTCTGGAGTCGGGATTCTCCCGGCACAGAGCGTCATAGCCCACACCGAGGGTGTTCACGACAAAGCGGAACACCCGCCCGCCGGCGCCCGCTTCGGCGATGAGGATATGCACATTGTCATCCTGCAAGAGGAAGTAGTCGTCCGGGGTGTCTCGCCCGGCTCTCATTCCCCGGGGGCGGTCCTCCTGGCACTCGAAGGCGACGTACAGCGCCCAATCATCCCATCGCAGCTTGGCTACCGTCCGCATCTGTACGTCCTGGCGCCATGCCAGCATGGGCTCAAAGGCCGACAGGAACTGCACCTGCTGCCATGCCGCCTCGTCGATCCGCCCATCGATGGTGGGGGCGTCTCCCGGCCGCACTCGCCGGCCGGTGGCTGTGGGTCGCCTTTCGGCGGCGCGTGACCTCACGGCCTCAAACAGTGGGGCGGCCTCAAACCCCAGCTCCTGCTTCCGCGCGATCTTCTCCCGCGCGGACCGGACGGCGGCCCAGTAGTGCTCAGGCGGCGCCTCGCCCTCGTCGTCATCGCGCTTCCAGCAGTTCAGCGGCCCCTCCACCCAGTTCCACGCGTACTCGTCGGCCGTGCTCAGGGCCCAGTAGACGGCGTGTTCCTCCCACCTGCCCTGCTCCTCAGGTGTCATGTACCGTGACAGCGTCCGCGAATGCAGCCCCAGATGGTAGTTGGTGTACACCGCTGCACCCGTCTGGACGTGCCGGTCGAAGGAGGCCCGGAGCTGCTCCTCGATGAAGGCCAGCGGCAGCAGCTCATCCATGTAGCGGGCGAAGGTCCGGTACTCCTCGGCGCTGCGGTAGTAGTAGGAGTGCTCATTGCCCTCGACAAGGACGGTGTCTGGCCCCGCGCCCCGCAGGATGCCGTTCACGAAGCTCGGCAGCAGTGCATATCGCATGCGCGGGATGTCGTCGCGTATCCTCTGGACCGGCCACTGCAGGTCGTACGTGAGCCGGTTCGTGGGTACGAGGAAGGCGAACAGCAGGCGGGGCGCGGGAAGCTCCTCCTCGATGGCCTGGATCCACTGCTCGCCGCGTCTCATCACCTGCGCATGGAACTCCTCAAAGCTATGCTCCTCCCGGCCGATGGCGTCGAAGTAGGGCCAGGGCGACTGGCCGTAGCCCTCCGGGTCCACCCACAGCCCCGCACATTGCCCCAGGGCCGCCGCCCGGGCCATCATGCGGGTGTTCTGCAGCACGATCTCCCACTGCTCGTCGTCGAACCAGTCCATGACGGCCGAGGTGTTCAACCACAGGAAGTTGTCCGTGAGGGTGTGGCTTCGCAGCCTGGTGAGGGCCTCGTAGTCGTCGATGAACTCGTTCTCATCCCAGCGCTGCCTCTGGAACGGCCTCACCCCGCCGTTCAGCTTCAGGACCACGCCGTCGAACGGTCTCCGCTCGTGCTCCGGCAGATGGGCGACGAACTCGCCGGGGGGAGGCGTAAGCTGGTTGGCGCAGATCAGCTTCTTGCGGTCCGGGAAGTCCAGTGTGCCACGCTCCCGGGCGAGCCGCGCCGCCAGGGCCTTCAGCGGCGCCAGGCGTGGATCGGGGGGAGGAGGGGCGTGGACCTCTGCCGCCGCGCTGGCGACCTCCTGGCGAAAGCGATCCATGGGGGGAACGGTGCCCGTGAAGAAGACCTCATCGAAGGTCGCCTCGGCCAGTAGACTGGTTCGGTAGCTGCACACGAATAGCCCGATATGGATGAAGGGGCTCATCGGGACCTGCTGAGTGCCGAACACCTCCCAGGCGTTCCCGTCCTCGGAGATCAGGGCCTGCAGCACGTCTCCCCGCCGCGCGAGTCGCAGCCAATGAGGCATCCTCACCCCCTCCCGCTTCGCGACCGTCACCACGGACTCGATGTCGTCCTCGGTCCTGGCCTGGTAGGCCGCGATGAACTCGCGCTCCGGCCGCAGGAAGAAGAACCCGCACTTGGAGTCGTACTCCAGTGTCTCGCGTGCCATCAGCCCTATGCTGGTGTTGGGTGAGGTGTTCCTGACTCCCACCACGCGGGCCGTTATCTGCCCATCTCCCTGAAGCGGCAGGTAGAGGTAGTAGAAGGCGTCCCCGTAGATGTACACGCCACCGCCGGCCCCCCTTATCGTGAACACGCCGTCTGCCACGGAGTGGGACCCCGTCAGCCCGACCTTCCCCACGTCGGCTCCACTCCATGGCAGCTGCTGTACCTGCGCCTGAGCGCCCCCCGCCTGGCACAGCGCAAGCACGGTGACGACGCCCAGTCCGATCCCGGCGAAACGCCTCCTGGTCATCCACCCTCACCCTTCCGGACGCCTTGGGGCTCCTGTGGTCCGCGTGATGCAGGTGCGGTGACAGTCGGCATGGCGGCGAATGCCCGGCCGCGAGACGCCCCCCATCGCCGTGCGCATCTCAGGGACACCGACCGTTACCCGATGCCGTCTGTCGCGTCAGGTCACGCTCTGACGGCGTCGCAGTTCTTCCTCCAGGGCTCAGCGAGGACCTGCGCGGGATGGCGCCTCTCATGCAGGGCTGTCTGGCCCGATTCACGCGGACCGGTGGCGGTTCGTCGGGGAGGTCGGGCGCCTCGTGCGAGCAATACTCCCGCGGGCGGCGCCACACCCGCGCACGGCAGGCGCCGGATCGGGGAGACCGTCAAGCGGCTGCGGAGGGAGGTCCACTGCTCATGACCCGAGGCCTGACGCGGACACTGGTGGCCGTTGCCGCCTGCCTGCTGGCGGCGGCGTGCCTGGCGCAGGACGCCGAGCCGATAGGGCCGGAGCTGCTGACGAACGGCAGCTTCGAGCAGCTCGGCGAGGCGGACGGGCCTGTGGGCTGGTCCGGCTTCAGCTCCCCCGACTGGGGCGACTGCGATGGCCGGCTACGCCTGAGCACAGAGCACGCGCACTCGGGTGACCGGGCGCTGGAGATGCTCGCGGTGCGCCAGCAATACGCGGCGGGCCACGAGGAGCGTATCTCGGTCCATCCCGATGTCGCCTACGTTCTCAGCGCCTGGGTACGCACGGAGCTGGCCCGGGGCCAGAGCGCCTACCTCGTGGCCTCATGGTTCTCGGAGGAGCGCTGGCTGAGTCTCACCCGCTCCCGCGCGGTTCGCGGGCGCCAGCCGTGGACGCATGTCAGCGTCGTGCTCCCGCCCGAGCGGCGCCCGGAGGGGGCGGTGGAGGTCATGATTACCTTCCGGGTCTCCGGAACCTCGGCCGCCGGTCGGGCGTGGGTGGACGATATGTCCATGCGCGAGGCTGAGCTTGCTCCCCCAACCGACGGGCTGGAGGCACAGAGCCGGCGGCTTATCGACATGACGCGGGAGCTGCTTATCGAGCGCGACCGCTGGGCGGCGCGCCTGGAGGTGCTGCGGCAGCGCCGGGCCGATCTCTCGCGCCTGCTGGCGGCCGAGGGCGACTTCCAGGCGCTCCGGGAGCGCTGGGGTGCTGACGTCGCCCACCGGCGGTTCCTCACGCATCGCGAGCCGCCCCGAGCCACCTTCGAGCGCTCCGCCCCCATGGACGCCGAACAGGTGCGGGAGCAGGCGAGCAGGATCGCGGAGCTGCCCCGGCTTCGCCAGCAGTGCTACCGAGAGCTGGACGGCATCCTGGCGCTCAAGCGCCGGCTGGACGAGCGTCCTGAGCTTCGCCGGTTCTACCTCTGGGCGCGGCTTGCGGCCATGCGCCGGGAGGGATCGCCCCCGGCAGCCGCCGCCCGAGCCCAGCCGACGCCGGAGTTCCTGGCCGCGTCGGAGGCGCCGCCGGAGCAGCGCACCGGTGAGCTGCTGGACCTGACCGTGCGCGTGCACCTTCAGGACGACTACCAGGCGGGCTCGGTCGCGGTGAGAGCGTCGCTGGATCGGGAGGCCGTTGTGCAGGCGGGGCTGTTCGCGCCCGCAGGCGAGATCGTTGCCTTTGGCACCACGGAGCCTGAGGACGCGGAGATCGCGCTCACGCTGACCGTAACGGATCCGCTGCTGTGGTTCCCGGACTGTCGCCGCCTCCACACGCTACGCGTCGGCGTCTTCGACGAAGGCGAGGCGAGCGACTGGGTCGAGCAACGCGTGGCCTTCCGCCGCATCGAGATCGTTGAGAGCGACGTGTCCGCGACGATGCGCCACGCATGGGCATGGGCGCCGGCGGACTATACCGTGGCGGTCAACGGCCAGCCCTACTTCCTGCGCGGCACCAGGTGCGGCCACGTCAGGGAGTTTCCCGAGCGGGCGGCGGAGCTGTTCGACGAGCTGTGGCTGGACTACCAGCGCACCTATGGGAGCTTCGTCGATGGCCTGTCGCCTCAGGACGCGAACGCGCTGGCGGAGCGCGGTTTCGGATACATCGGCTCCCTCTGCCCGGACTACGACTCGGTCCGCAGCTACCAGTCGATGCGGGAGGGCTTCGAACCCTTCCGGGAGGCGGTCGAATACAGCCGTTGGGCTGTGGATCATCCGCTGCTGATCGGCATGGAGGTCGGGAACGAGGCGGAGCTTGCCGCCTGGGGCGCGGACCTGCCGGCCGTCTACGGTGACGACCTGTGGCACGTGTTCAACGAGGTCACCGGGATCGTGCGGCAGACTCTCCAGCCGCAGATACCTGTCGCCTACGTCCGGGCGGCGCGCTTCCACAATGTCAGGCCCGTGCCGCGGTGCGACTATCACGGCGTCAACCAGTACACGGGACGCTACTGGGGCCGGCGATGCACCATAGCGCCGGACCTGGCGAAGCTGGCCTTCGCGGCCACCTGCGACAACGCGCCTCTCGGCATCACGGAGTGGAACGGCCCGAAGTACTCCTGGGCGACGCGCGGCGTCTCGGGTGTGGACGAGGAGGGCGCGGCCGCCTACATCTTCGACTACTTCCGGCAGATGACGCGCACCCCGGCGATTGTGCTCTCCACTGAGTTCGTGCTCAACTGGGTAGTCACGCCGCTTGAGGACCTGACCACGGTCTCGCTGCAGGAGGGCCTCGCGCGCCGCGACGAGTGGCGGTGGACGCTGCAGAAGGGCGTCCCCTGGTACCCGCACATCTGGCCGGACCTGCTCACCGACACCGCCTGCCGGCGCACCATGCAGGGGTTCCAGAGCCCGATGTTCGATCTCTGCCGCACGCCCGGCGAGATCGTGGTCGGGGCCACGCAGAGGCATATCGACGAGGCCCGGCGGCTGGCCGAGATCCTGCGCGGACTGGGGCGCTCAGCGACGGCCCAGGCGATGCCCTCTGCGGGCGAGCTTGCCTCGCGTGACGCAAGCTGGCTGCTCATCGGCGGCTACGGCGGCGGCCAGCCGGAGGCCGTCCGGGCGCTGGAGGAGATGCGTGTCATTGGCCGGACCACGGCGGCGAGCCCCGCTGCCGGCGGCTACTTCATCCAGCGGCGCGTCAATCCGCACTTCCCCGACCGCTTCCTGGTGGTGCTGACCGCCGCGGATGAGGCCGGGATGGCGCGCGGCCTCGACAGGCTCCGCGCGTCGGCGGAGGGACTGCGCGAGGCCTACGACCGCCACGCCGACCGCCGGCGCATTCTCGCGGTGGTGGATGACAGCCAGCAGGCCGCGCGAGTCTTCAGCCGCTACGTTGCCGAACTGCCGACGCGCAGCGTGATGGTCAGCCGCGATGACGTGCGCACCAGGCTGGACCCCGGGGAGCTGCTGGACGACAATGGCACGCCGGCGGGCCCGTGGAATGAGCTGGCGGCGGTGATCATCGCGACCCGGCGGGCGCTCGATGAGGGCGAGGTCCGCGCGCTGGACGCGCTGCGGCGGGCCGGTGCGACGGTGGTCTGGTCGGCCGGCGCACTGGCTGCGAACGAGGCCGCGCCCGCCGTCGGCCTCGGTGATGAGCGCTCGATGGCGGAGCATCTCCCCGTGGCGGAGTGGATCCGGACGCCGCTGGCCGTCCCCGATGCCGGCGACGTCTCGGTCGATCGGATCATGCGCTTCACAGGCTGGGGCGCGGATGCTGAATCTCTGCAGCGCGCGCTGGCGATCCATGAGATCCGCCTGCCGCCGGGCTGGCGCGCCGCCGTCTCGACCGAGGACGGCGCGCCGGTGGTAGCCGCGTCACCGGATGCTCGCGACTGGGCGTTCGGCTGTGACCTCAGCGCAGCGGCCCAGGCTCTGTGGAGCACCACCCAGCAGGGCGATCTGCACGCGATCTACGACCGCGACACGGCCTGCGGGCTGGAGCGCATCTTCCGCGTGCTCACGAACGCGGCGGCGCAGGGCCTCGAGGACCGCCCGGCCTCCACGCCCCGCCTGCGCGCGGAGGTGATGACCGACCGCATCCTCTATGCCCCGGAAGAGACCGCCCTTGTGACCGTGCGCGTCCGCGACGCCGACGGCCTGCCCGCCGGCGCGCACGTCCGTGTGACGCTGGCCGATGGCGAGAGGCTGCTCGGGCTGCCCGGCGAGGACTTCGCGTGGGCGACCGCGCAGCGCGTGGGCGAGGGCCTCTACGTCACCAGCGTTCCGCTCGCTGATGGCGCACCGCGGCCCGCCACGGTGGACATCCGGCGCGTGGACCATCGCGGCCAGCGCGTCGTGACGGTCCTGGCCGAGGCGACGCGCGAGGGCTTTGTGGGGGACTGGAACGCGGCCGTGGCCCGCGTGGGCCTGGACAGCGACGAGGACGAGCGTATGCAACGGCTCGCAGCACTCGTCGAGAGCCGTCGCGTGGAGCTGCCGCTGAGCGTCTCTGACGAGCAGCACTGGGTGGAGATGGACGCTCTCGCAAGGCTGCCTGCCACCATCCGTCCCGGCGAGCCGCTCCCGCTCGAGGTGGCCGTGACGCGCGTCGAGGACGAGCGCGGCGACGATGAGATGCGTGATGTCGCGCTCGTGCTGCGGGCCGAGGACGGCAGGGAGGTGGTCCTGCCGCTGGCGCCGGACCGTATACTGACCGGCATCGACTCGCCGCGGCTGGCGGACGCGCCTGATGAGTATATCGGGGTCTCATCCACGCAGCCGGCGGTGATGGCCACTCAGTGGCCCGATCCGCAGCCGGGCCGCTGGACGATGTTCCTCCGCTACGTCTACACCGATCACTACCGCATGGCGGACGGCGAGAGCGTTACCCGGGAGGATCGCTTCCCGGCGGGCGTCTTCGTGGTGCCTGGCCGGTGACAGCCGGACAATGGACGGGCTGGGACGGAGACCGGCCCCTCCAGACGACTGGGCAACGGCCGGGAGGGCGCATGGAGCCCGTCCGGAAAGGCGTGAGATGCCGCCGAATGCGGTCTCGTCAGTGGAGGTTCCCCCTCCGTAACCTCCACGAGAACCGCGGTGCAACCGCACCGATCCAGACCTCACGGACAGGCTGCGCAGGGCCTCCCCTCCACAACGGCTATGACACCGGCGCCCGGACGGAGAGCAGAGGTCACCAGTGTCCGGGCCGCGGAGCGACCGGCGCCGTTCGCCGTTGCTCGTCACTCGCCGCTCGTCGCTCGTCGCTGCTACTCCGGCATCCTCAGCAATCGTGCGTTGACAGCGACGATGACGGTGCTGGCGGACATGATGATGGCGCCGACGGCCGGCGGGAGGATGATCCCCCAGCCCGCCAGCACCCCCGCCGCGAGCGGGATCGCGATGGCGTTGTAGCCGGTGGCCCAGAACAGATTCTGCACCATCTTCCGCCAGGTGGCCCGCGAGAGGCCCAGCATGTCCACGACCGCGCGAGGGTCGCTCTTGACCAGCACCACGTCGGCGGTCTCGATGGCCACGTCCGTTCCCGCACCGATGGCGACGCCGACGTCAGCCTGAGCCAGCGCGGGGGCGTCATTGACCCCGTCGCCGACCATCGCCACCATAAGCCCCCTCTCCTGCACCTGTCTGACCCTGGTGGCCTTCTCGTCGGGCAGCACCCCGGCGAAGTAGTCGTCCAGGCCCAGCTCGCCGGCCACCCAGCGCGCCACGTCCTCGGTGTCCCCGGTAAGCATCATCGTCTGGACGCCGCCGGCTGTCAGCCGGTCGATGGCCTCGCGGGACTCCTCCCGGATGATGTCGGCCAGCGCGATTGCGCCGACCACCTGGCCCGCTTCGAGGACGTAGACCACCGTGCGGCCCTCGCCGGCGACCGTCGCGGTTGCGTCCTCAGGGACGGTGATGTCCTCCTGCTGCAGATAGCCGGGGCTGACGACGAAGATCTCGCGGCCATCGACGGTGCCGCGGGCGCCCTTGCCCCTGATGGCCTCGAAGTCGGAAACGTCGGGCACATCGAGCTTGCGGTCGTCGGCCTCGCGAGCGATGCCGTTGGCGATGGGGTGTTCGGAGTGCGCCTCCACGGCCGCCGCGAGGGCCAGGACCTGCTCCTCGCTCCGGTCGCCAAGCGGCGCCACGGCCTCCACACCGAAGCGGCCCTCGGTGAGCGTCCCGGTCTTGTCGAAGATCACCGCCTCGACGTTACGGGCCTGCTCGAAGGCGTTACGGTCGCGCACCAGCAGGCCTCGCCTGGCGCCGATGGCCGTGGAGACCGCGACCACCAGCGGGATCGCCAGCCCCAGCGCGTGCGGGCAGGTGATGACCATGACGGTGATGGACCGTTCCAGGGCGAACTCCACCTCGTGCGCGGAGCCCAGCAGCCAGGCCACGAAGGTGATCACGCCGGCGCTGATGGCGATGATGGTCAGCCATAGCGCGGCCCGATTCGCGAGGTCCTGGCCGCGTGAGCGCGCCTGCTGGGCCTCCTCAACCATGCTGATGACCTGCGAGAGGTAGCTGTCCTCCCCGGTCCTCTCCACCTCCACCGTCAGGGAGCCATCGCCGTTGATGGAGCCGCCGATGACCTCGTCGCCGCGACTCCTCTCCACAGGCGTGGTCTCTCCGGTGAGCATGGACTCGTTGAGGGCGCTCTCGCCCTCGGTCACGGTCCCGTCGGCGGGGACCTTCTCCCCGGGCTTGATCAGGATGCGATCGCCCGCCTGCAGTTCATTCACCGGGACGTCCTCGATCTCGCCACCCTCCGTGATACGGTGCGCCTCGTCGGGCATCAGCTTCGCCAGCTCCTGCAGCGCCCGCGACGCGCCCATCACCGACCGCATCTCGATCCAGTGGCCCAGCAGCATCACATCGATGAGTGTGGCCAGCTCCCAGAAGAAGACCTTGCCCTCAACGCCCAGCGTCACGGCCCCGGAGTAGAAGAACGCCACGCTGATGGCCACGCCGATGAGGGTCATCATGCCGGGCCGCCCCTCGCGGAGCTCGTCGATCAGACCCGACAGGAAGGGCCAGCCGCCGTAGACGTAGATGGCCACCGCCAGGGCCAGGAGCACGTAGCTGTCCCCGGGGAAGGTCAGCGCGGGGAGGCCGGCAAGCTGCTCGGCCCACTGTTGGATGGTCGGCGACAGCGCCAGCAGCGGCACTGTCAGCACAAGGCTCACCCAGAAGCGGGTGCGGAAGTCGGCCACCATCATCTCGTGGTGGCCTGCGTGAGTCTCGCGATCCTCGTGTGGCTCGTGGTCATGCCCCTCGTGGTCAGTGTGTTCATGGTGCTGCTCGTGGTCGTGATGAGGCCCTTCCACCGCCAATCCCTCCATACCCCGAGACGTGTTCCACCGCAGGGAGGAGCGCGCAACGGTGAAGCCGAATAGCGTACCTGTCGCAGGCATCCTTCCCGAAGAGACGCGAACTCATGCTATTGTCTTCGTCACGCGCCTGCCGGTTTCCCACCAGAGGTTGGTGGGCGGTGCTGCCGGTGCTGCTGGTGGCGACAGCCTGCACGGCCGACGAGGACTGGCAGCGCCTCAGCTGTCCCGACCCGGGGTTCTCCGTGGAGGCGCCGTCCGGCTGGGAGCTGGTGGCGGTGGAGGGTCGCGGGGCGCGCCTGCTTTCCCCGGATGAGCAGCCGATCGTCGAGGTGGTTGCCTGGGAGGCGCTGCACAACCCGGCGACGGCCGAGAAGGCGGCCGCGGAGCATGAGGGCGTCCTGGGGCGTATGGTCGATTACCGCAGGGACTCGGTGGAGGAGATCCAGACCGACGACGGCGGGACGGCGATGGTGGTTGTCGGGCGCGTCCGCTCCCGCGGCGTCCATCAGACCAGCGTCTTCGCGGCCTACGCCAGCGAGGGGAAGCACTGGGTGTTGGGCACCTTCACCTCGCGCGAGAGGCTCGCGGGTCTCCGCCGGGAGGTGCTGGACCGGATGATGCGCTCCTTCCGTCCGGGGCCCTCGGGAACGGCGCCGGAGCTGGGCCCGCCGGTCTCCGAGCCGGATCGGGAGCCGGACGAGCCTGAGCCGGAGCAGACTGAGGGCGAGGGCGAGACAGCGAGACGGGAGGGTGATACCCCCGAGCCACCGGAGCCTCCGGAGCGGGAGTCGGAGGCAGAGGTCCCTCCGCCGCCGGGGCCGGAGCGGCCCGTCACGGACGCAGCGCCGACGGCGGGAGGCGGGCAGGGGGCCGAGACGACCAGGCTGGAGGCCGAGCCGCAGATGCAGCCCCGGGCGTCGGCGGTCAGTGAGCTGGAGATGACCGCGACGACCTGGATCCGGCGGGTGGATCCCCACGGGTTCGTGGTCTCGATCCCGCCGGACTGGACCATCCGGGTCGCGGCGGGAGTGATCGTGATTGAGCCCTCCGACCGGCGACCCGGAGCGCTCTACCTGTGGCCGCTGACAGGCGTGCGGGCCGGCTCCTCAACGCTTGAGGAACTTGTGCGGCGCCTGCCGGGCCTCGATCTGGCCGGGACGTCCCTGGCGGCAGACATGTCCGGGACCACCGCCTTCGTGGATGCTGTGACGGCCGGCGGCCTGCAGTTGGTGGCGACGCTCAGCAGTGATGGTCGCGACGGTCTACTGGTGGCGGCCGCCGCCGCGGCGCCCGACCGGCTTGAGGCCCTGCGCCGCATGGCCGGGAGCTTCCGTCCCGGTGTGTGGCAGGTGCCGGAGGTCGGGGAGCAGTGGGTGACCGGTGAGGCGAAGTCGCTCTCGTGGCGCCTGCCGGAGGGCTGGGAGGCCACTGGGGGACTGCGCGAGGAAGACGAGGAGTTGAGCATCGAGATCGACGCCGCGGAGGCCGGCGCGTCGGGAATGCACGTGGCCTGGCACCAGCCTATCATGCCCCGCTTCCGGGCGCTGACGCCGTTGCTGGAGAGCCTGGGATGGCGCGAAGGCGAGCGCTACTCGGCGCCGGATGGCGGGGGACCGCTGCTGATCTACCGGCGACGGGAGCCGGCCGTCATGGTGCGGGAGCTGCTGCTGGGCCGTCATCCCCGGCGCCTGGACGACGTTGAGGAGGAGCTGGGCCCGCCCTCGGCCGCCATCGCCGGGCTGCTGTCCGGCGCCGAGGCCGCCGGTCGGCACATTCTCGTGCGCGGAGGCTCCGCCGCCGGACCGCGCGAGCGGCTCTACGTGGTGGCCACGGCGCGCGCTACCGCCCCCCTCGCGGCCACCTGCTGGGAGGCGGCGGTGCTTCGCGCTGATGCCCCTCAGGCGAAGCTGCCGACGGCGGTGGCCGTGTTGGTGAGGATGGTGCGAACGGCTACGGCTGCGCAGGCGGGGCCAACGCGGCACGGAGAGCATCTCACGGACCTGCTGGAGCGCGCCCGGCAGGCGGTGGGCGCGATCCCCGAGGAGCTGATCGGCGAGATCCCGATGGGAGAGCCCCGATCGGTGCTCGAGGTTGGGCGCGCGGGGGGCGAGCGAACGTGGACTATGCCGCCGGAGGCGCTCGCGCCGTGGACGGACCGCGCCGCCGGATAGCGGGCATGAGGAGGATTCATCGATGCGAAAGCTTGTGGAGTGCGAGCACTGCGGGGGGCAGGGCACCTGCACCAGGAGCGGGGGACGGAGCTGTCCCGACTGCCTGCGGGCGGCCGGGAGGGGACGCCGGAGCCACGCGGCGGTGCGCTGCTCCTACTGCGGCGGCCGCGGCAAGGTCCTCGTTGAGGTGGAGGACGAGGAGGCCGAGGACGAGGAAGAGGCCGAGGACAACGAGAAGGAGAACTGACTGCGAGGCGTGAAGGAGCGGTGCACTGCGCGGAGCGGGGACTGCGATCTGTGCGGTGGGCGTCTGCTACGTGATCTGCGTGAACGATATGGCCGGGAGGACCCGAGGTCTCCTCCGCTCCCTGCCTCCCGGTCGGTATTGGCGTTGCAGTGGTGCGGTGCACTGGTGCAGGCGCACTGACTGGGGCGACCGCTCAGCGCTCACGTGCAAAGTTGACACGCCATTGTGAAGTTGGTATCATCGGCTCGATTCCAGCCCCGGAAAAGCCGGTGGGCGAGCCATACATCCTCCGTTGGGAGGCGTCAGACATGATGCTCCGCCGACGGCGCGCGAGTCTCCACCGCCGATCCTCAGCCGTTTGCCTCACTACGCTTGTCTTCATTGTCTTCCTCTGCGGGACGGCGTTCGCGGCCACTCAGTTCGAGACCGAGGTCGTGAGCCCGAGGATGGTGAGGACGATCGGGCCCGGTGGTGGCGTGCAGATGATCCCTGATGAGGCCGTGTCCGGCCAGGTACTGGTACGTATCGCGCCGACGGCCTCAGAAGAGGATCTGCAGAACCTGCTGGAGGACACGGGCTGCACACTCAAGCAGGTCATCCCCAACACGCCCATCGCGGTGTTCGGACTTCCCAAGGGAATGTCGGTCACCGACGGTGTACAGATGCTCTCGGGCCGATCTCCGCTGGTCGATGTGGAGCCGGACCGCATCGTGCATCTCAGCGTGGAGCCGAACGATCCTCTCTACGGCGACCAGTACCACTGGCCCCTGATGGCGTCGCCGGCCGGCTGGGACGTGCAGACCGGCTCAGCGTCGGTCGTGGTCGCCGTTGTTGATAGCGGCTACGATGCCGACCACCCCGATCTCGCCGACAGGTACTGGGTCAACAACGCCGAGGCGAGTGGTCAGCCCGGCGTGGACGACGACGGCAACGGGTTCGTTGACGACGTCAACGGCTGGGACTTCGTCGAGGACGACGGCGATCCCGATGCAGGACCCGACCCCGGCGAGGCCTATATTCCCGGGTATACGGCCCATGGCACCCACGTGGCCGGGATCATCGGGGCCGCCACCGACAATGGCGAGGGAGTTGCCGGCCACGACTGGAACTGCGCGCTGATGACCTGCCGGGTGTTCAACCCCGCGGGCCAGGCCTCCTGGAGCGGCCTGTTCAGCGCGAACCAGTACGCCATCGACAACGGCGCCGACGTCATCAACATGAGCCTGGGTGGGCCGTACTCGGACATGTGGGACCCCGTGATCCAGAACGCCCACGCCGCCGGGGTCGTCGTGGTGTGCGCTGCCGGCAATGAGTCCTGGGTGTTTCAGGATGATCCAAACACCTGGATGTCGCCGGTCTGTAACGATGGGCCGAACCTGGGTGAGGACAACTACGTCATCGGCGTCGCGGCCACCGACAGCAACGATATGGCCGCCGACTTCACCAACCGGGACGCGTCCAGCTACAAGTTCGTGGACGTCTCCGCACCCGGTGTGGACGTTCTGAGCACCTGGTACTACGACCCCTCATTCTTCGGCCTCGACGTCAGGTACAACGCGATCAGCGGCACCTCCATGGCCTGCCCGGTGGTCGCAGGGCTGGCCTCCCTGGTGCGTGCCCAGTTCCCCAGCTTCTCGGTCGATGATATCGTGACCCAGATCCGGGAGAGCACCGACGACATCAGCGAAGAGAACCCCCTCACCTTCCAGACGCTGGGCACCGGTCGCGTGAACACGGCGCTGGCGATGGGCCTGGACCTGCCTCCGGATCCGGCCACGAACGTGCAGGCCTTTGACACCATGAACGACGAGGGCGGCAGCATTACGGTCACCTGGAGCCTCCCCGATCAGGACGACAAGGACGTGGTGCAGTACAACGTGCTGCGCGCGGGGGAGACTGAACCGGGCTCGGAGACCCCGGGGACCTTCTCGCAGATCGCCCAGCTCGAGCCCGGGACCAACTTCTTCATCGATGCGCCCGTCCCGGACGAGACGCCGTTCTGGTACCAGATTGTGACCCTGGACGCCAGCAACTCGGTCCCAAGTGAGATCGCCGGGCCAGCCGAGGCCCGCGACGACCTGGCGCCACCGCCGATCGAGACGCTGGCGGCCGTGGACACCCAGGCCGACGACGGCGGCTCGATCTCGCTAAGCTGGTTCGGCTACGACTATCCAGATGACCTCGTTGAGTACCGGATCTACCGCGCGGTCGCGACCTTCAGTGATGTGACCGAGATGGCGACGATCGCTACGGTCGCCATCGACGAGGGCCAGCACTACGTGGACGACACCACCGAGGACGGAACGCAGTACTGGTACGCGGTAACCGGCGTGGACGACCACGGGAATGAGGAGAAGACGGTGGAGCCGGCCGGGCCAGCGGTGTCGAACCCGAACTTCGCCTTCAACTACCCGCCGGGCCTGTCGATCATCTCGGTCGGCGCCGTCCCCGCTCCCCCGGCGAGCAACGAGATCACGGACATCCTGGGGATCGGCGCCGAGGGCAACGCGAATCTCGCCTACTGGGATCCCACGATGGAGGGCGGAGGAGGCTACATCCTCTACTCAGAGCGACCCACATCCTCCGTCTTCAACCAGTCGCTGGGGCGCGCGTGGTGGCTCAAGAGTGAGAGGTCCCTCCTGGTGAACGTCAGTGGAGAGGCGGCTGGTGAGGGCAACTTCCAGAAGCAGGTCGTCGCCGGATGGAACATGTTGGGCAATCCCTTCGTTCAGGACCTGGACTTCGCGGCAACCGAGGTGACGGGAGTCGGCCAGGGAACACCCATCAGCCTTCAGACGTCGAACCAGTTGGGCTATACGCGGGATTACGCGTGGACATACGATGCGTTCAAGCGAAGCTACCAGCTCATCACGGGCACGAAGCTGCCCTTCGCGACCGCCACGCTCAAGAAGGGGCGCGGGGCCCTGTTCCTGGCGCGGCGGCCGGCAACGCTGATCCTCAAGCGGACGGCTGCGCCGGCGCAGGTCGCCAACGAGGAGCCTGAGCCGCTGGAGGGCTGGGTGCTGCAGATCGCGGCCGAGGCCGAGGGCGTAGCGGATACCGATAACTTCCTGGGTGTGAGCCCGCGAGCGGCTGAGTTGAACGGCGTGGTCTCCCCGCCGCGGCCGGACGCCGACCTGGACCTCTACTTCGTCCGGCCGGCCTCAAACGGGGCCCGCCTGGCGACGGACTTCACCGATGCCGAGGGCGGCGAGTGGACCATGCGCGTCGCCTGCGCCATGCCCGGGGCCACGGTAAGGCTGAGCTGGCCCGACCTGACCACGCTGCCGGCCGGCATACGGCCGGTCCTGGTCGACGAGACCACCGGTGAGTCCGTCTATCTCAGAACGAGCACGGGGTACACCTATGACGTCGGGGCCGAGCCGACAGAGCGGCAGTTCACACTGCGCGTCGCGCAGGAAGGCAGCCAGCCGCTGGCGATCTGCGCCCTCGGCGCTGTCGGCGGTGAGGCCGGTGCGGAGATCGTGTACACGCTCGGGAGGGCGGCGTCGGTTGACATCGAGATCCTCAATATCGCGGGACGCACGGTGCGCCGGCTGCTGTCCGACCGCCAGCAGGCGGCCGGGACGCAGCAGGTCGTGTGGGATGGCCGCAGTTCGGCCGGCACCGTCGTTCCCGGCGGCACCTATCTCGTGCGGGTCACCGCCCGCGACGCCGACGGACGGCAGACCAGCGCGGTCCGCTGCCTGCAACTTGGGAAGTAGGCCGCCGACACGCCCCGTGAGGGAGACGGGCACGATCGTCAGCAACACGAAAGACGACCTCATGGCCGCGGCCGGGGCCAACGCCCGCCGCGGCCTTCTCATGCTCATCGCCGGTCTGTCCCTGCTGCTGGTGGCCGCCGGGACGGTGTCGGCCCAGTCGATCCGGTCAGGCATCGTTCCCGGCCGCATGCTGGTGGGGGTGCGCCCGACCATGCGCACCAGCCAGGTGCAGGCCCTGCAGACGATCGCAGGCGGGCGGGTGACCAAGCGGCTGGCCGGCGGCCGGGTGCTGGTCGTGGAGCTGCCGCAGGGCGTGTCCACGCAGGCGGCTACCGTGCGCACACTCGGCGACCCCGACGTGCTCTTCGTCGAGCCGGACAGGATGGTCTACCCGGCGCTGATACCCGACGACCCCAAGTACCCCGAGCAGTGGCACCTGCCCCAGATCCGGGCGCCTGAGGCCTGGGACGTGAGCAGGGGCTCGGCGGACGTGGTCATCGGGATCGTGGACACCGGCGTGGATATCGATCACCCGGAACTGGCCAGCAAGATCTTCGTCAACCGGGCAGAGGTGCCCGACAACGGCGTCGACGATGACGCCAACGGCTTCGTGGATGATGTGAACGGCTGGGACTTCGAGAACGACACGAACAACCCCAACCCCGAGCCGGACGGGGTCGACGACGACAGCAACGGCGATGTGGATGACCAGGTCAACCACGGCACGCTGGTGGCGGGGCTGGCGGCCGCCGTGGGCAACAACGGCTTCGGGGTGGCGGGGGTGGACTGGAGGGTGAGGATCCTGCCGGTGCAGGTCTTCCCCGATGACGGCGGGACCAGCGTCTCCCAGGTGATTGAGGGTATCGACTACGCCATCGAGATGGGCGTTGACATCATCAACCTCAGCGTGGGCGGCGAGTACGCCCAGTCATTCACGCCGGCAATCACACGAGCCTACGAGGCCGGGATCCTGGTGGTGGCGGCAGCGGGCAACGCCGGCAGAGAGCTCACCGACAGCCAGTCCACCTGGGAGTCCCCGGTGTGTAATGATGGCCCCGGACTGGGCATCGGCAACTACGTGCTCGGCGTCGGCTCGACCGACCGCAACGACCTGCGGGCCTCCTTCAGCAACTACGATGGCAGCAGTGCCGCAACGTTCGTGGACTGCATGGCGCCGGGCGAGGGCCTGCTCGGTACCGGCTACTACGACCCGGGCTTTTCGAAGTTCAGCACCTATTACGATACCAACTCGGGCACGTCGTTCAGCGTGGCCCTGGCCTCAGGCCTGGCGGCACTGATCAAGGCCCGCAATCCGGGCTTCGGCCCCGATCAGCTCATCATGGCCGTGCGGGACTCCTGCGACGACATCGACGCCCTGAACCCCGGCTTTGCAGGCAAGCTGGGGGCGGGGCGCATCAACTGCGCAAGGGCGCTGGGCGTGCAGCTCGTGCCGCGGCCGCCCCGCGACCTGACGGCCTTCGACACCCCCGGCGACCAGGGCGGAAGCATCAGCCTTGAGTGGCAGCTCTCCCTCGACGACGGCGCCGGCAGCGACACGGTGACAGAGTATATCGTCCTCCGCCGGGAGGGCAGCACCGGCAGCTTCGGGGAGATCAAGCGGCTGGCCGCGGGCGTCTCAAAGTATCAGGACACCGCGGTGACCGACGGGGTCTCCTACTTCTACAAGGTCCGCGCCACGGATGGGAGCCTGAGCTCCGACTCTGACGTGGTGGGTCCCGTTGAGGCCGAGAACGACCTGCCGCCTCCCCCGCCCGAGGGCGTTTTCGCCGAGGACCGGCCGTCCGACGACGGTGGCGCCATCAGGCTCGGGTGGGACCGGTACTCCCCGCCCGGTGACTTCGACCACTTTGCGGTGTACCGGGCGCCCTCCCGCTTCACGACCGTGACGGCCCGGCAGCCCATCGCCGTCATCGACGACGCCGGCGTCACGGAGTTCGTCGATGACACCACTGAGGACAGCGTGGACTACTTCTACGCCGTGACCGCCGTGGACACGTTCGGCAATGAGGAGAAGGATGTCACCGCCGTGGGGCCGGTGCAGTCATTCGCGAACGGGCCGAAGACGATCCCGGCGGGCCTGCACCTGTTCGGGACCCCGCTGGCGCCGGCAGACGGGGAACCGGCGGGCTTCTTGGGCATCGACCCCGCGGAGCTGAAGCTGGCGCGATGGTCACCGGCAATCGGCGACTACCAGGTCTACTCCGGCCCGGGGAGTCTCCCGCTGCTCCTCGGCAACGGCTACTGGCTGCGCCTGGAGACCGACCTGAGCTTCGCCCCATCCGGCAACGCGGCACCGTCAGGGAGCGTCAGCGTGGAACTCGACCCCGGCTGGCACCAGCTCGCTAATCCCTATTTCGGCGCCATGGACATGATGGCGGCCACCGTGCAGTTCCAGGAGATGACCATGGATCTGCCCAGTGCAGACGGGGCCAACGTCATGCGCCAGGTCTTCTGGACGTACAATCGGGACACGAACGGCTATGATCTGATCGCGCCCTTCCTGGGAATCGGCGAGAGAAGTATTGAGCCGTGGGAGGGATTCTGGGCGAGGGTGGAGAAGCGGTGCACACTGACGCTGCCGCGGCCGGGTGGCGTAGTGGTGTCACAGTCTGCCGAGCCGCCGGCCGCGGACGCTGAGACGTGGGTTGCGCGCCTGTGTGCAGCCGGGCCTGGAGGGATGGATCGCGACAACTTCTTCGGGGTCTCGTCGCGGATGACGGAAGCCGGGCCGCTGGTGAGCCCACCTCCCACCGGGAACGGAGTTGAGCTGTATTTCCGACCGGACGGGCGGGGGGCGCGAACGGCCGGAGCGTTTTCGGCTCTCCTGCCGGCCTCGGTGGAGTGGGATGTGGCAGTCGAATCGCCGGTCAGTGGTGACGTGGAGGTGTGGTGCCCGAATCCGGACGCCATCCCGGACGGCTACGCGGTGACGCTGTGTGACGCGGCGGTCGGGGAGCAGTTCGATCTGCGCCGGGGCGGGCGCTACCGCACAACACTGCGGGAGGGCGAGCGGATCCGCCCCATGTCGCTGAGGTTGACTCGCACGGGCGGACCGCTTACACTTAGTAGCTTGATGGCAGAGCCTACCGCTGCAGGGGGCGCCGCAGTGAGCTTCACGCTCTCCACGGCGGCTGACTGCACCGTCGAGGTGCTCAACATCGCGGGTCGCACCGTGAGCGTCGTGGAGCGCGGCCGGCCCCGGGCGGCAGGTACCGCGCAGATCGTGTGGGATGGCCGCTCCGACAAGGGGTCGGCGGTTCCGCAGGGAATGTATATCATGAAGGTGCAGGCGGCGGGGCAGGATGGGGCTCGGACGCAGGCGGTGCGCACGCTGGCGATACGGCGCTGATGCCCGGCAATAGCACTCACATCACCCCGCAAAGGGGCGGAGTAGATCATGCGTGACAGATGGGCGCTGGGCTGGTTGTTGGGCCTGGTCATCATCGCAGTAGCGATCCTCGGTTTCGGCTGTGGCGGCGACGGCGATGGTGGGCCCGCCCCGCCGGGGCCCGGGACGGGAACCGCCACCCTGGAGGGGAAGGTGGTCGCCGCCAGCGACCCCACCCTGGGGATTCCCGACGCGGTCATCTCCGTCTTGGGAGCCGATCGCAGCGGCCTCAGCGGCGCGGGCGGCTCCTACAAGATACAGAGTCTCCCGGCCGGCACCTGGTCAGTGCAGGTTACAACGCCGCGCTCTGAGGACTACGGTACGGCTCGGGCAGACGTGCCGCTCATCGAGGGCGAGACCACCACTGTCCACTTCGCGGTCCTGCCGCTGGACATGGCGGTGCCCGAACAGATTCTGCTCGACCCGAGCTCGGCGACCATCGATCTCAACGGGCAGATTACCTACCGCACCCAGCTCGTTGACGCCAAGAACAAGGCGCTCGACAGCCTGGAGCCGACCTGGGTGGTCACGGGTGGGATCGGGAGCATGAGCCCGAAGGGGGTCTTCACCGCGCAGAGCGTCGGTTCGGGCCAGGTGAAGGCCTTTTCCGGGAACGCCACTCGCACATCGACCGTGGTCGTGGTGTCCCCACGCCCGCCGCAGATCAACAGCTTCAAGCTCAACCCACGCACTCTGCCCGCCACAGGCGGCGAGGTCTACGTCTCGGCCTCGATCGCCGACGGTGACGGCGTGCGGATCCAGGATGCCCGGGTAGAGATCTTCGCCCCCGGCGACAGGATCATCGAGCTGGACATGCAGGTGAGCAACCCGGACACGGCAGTGACCTGCCCGGGGCTGGTTAACTGCTATCTGGAGGCCAGCTACAACGCCACATTCCAGGCGCCGGCCAACGACAATCAGCCCTCGGCCGACGGCGTGCAGGCGCCTGAGAACTACAGCGCGCGTCTGATGGTGCGCGATCGCACGGGCGTCACCAGCACGTCGGAGTTCGTGGACTTCACCGTCCAGGGCATCGATGAACCCCCGCCAACTCCCGGCCTGTAGGTCGGCAGCGGGCGGATGGCCCACGCGGAGACGTCAGGGATGTCATGGGGAACCGGATTCCGTCCGGTTCCTCTTCGCATGTGCACGGGAGCGACCTGGACCTCCCGGCCGCTCTGTATCACGCCGAGGTGGATGGAGGGCCGCTGAAGCAATGTCAGACCCGATCTTCCGCGAGGCCCGCGAGGAGGACATCCCCGAGATCAGGCGGATCGCCATGGAGGCGTGGGCGCCTATCTACGAGTACTTCCGCGAGCGCATGGGCGAGGACCTGTGGCGCCGAGAGCAGCCCGGGGAGCCGCTGAAGCAGAAGGCCGACTCCGTCGAGCGGCACTTCCGAGAGCGCCCGGATGAGGCGTTCGTGACGGAGGTGGATGGGCGAGTGGTCGGCTTCTGCACCCTGAGGCTGCCCGACAACGGCGTGGGGGTGATCGGCAACAATGCCATCGATCCCGGGGCACAGGGGCGGGGCCTGGGGACCGCTCAGTACGAGGAGTGCCTGCGCCGGATGCGACAGGCGGGCATGGTCTACGCCACGGTGCACACCGGCCTCGACCCCTCGCACGCGCCGGCCAGGAGGGCCTATGAGAAGGTGGGCTTCGAGCAGGTCCGACCACATGTGGAGTACTACATGAAGCTCTAAGCCTCCGAGGCCCTGGCCAGAAGGCTGCCGGGGTCGCCGAACTTGGCCACCTCGTCGGCGGTCACCCGGCGCACATCGACGATCTCGAGCAGGGCGTCGAGGGCCTGCTGGCCGGCCGCCACGAGCCCCTCGGCACGTCGGCTGCAGCGCGCATGATACAGCGCCAGCAGCGGCTGGAGCCGCCCGTCCCTTCTCTCCGGCACGATCGCCTCGTGACCGCCGCGCACCTGGATCATGTAACGCAGCAGCTCAGCCGACGGATGCATCAGGTCGGCCGCCAGCACGATGGCATGATCCTCAGCCGCGTCCGCCAGCACCGCGGCCACCGCCCCCAGCAGGCCGCCCTGCGGCAGCTCGCGCCGCTGCAGCTTCTGGCCACCGCCGTCGCCGTAGAGGATGATGCGCTCCACGTGTGGCTGCAGGGCCGACCGCAGCCGCTCCAGGTGCGGACGGTCGATTGGACCCATTTCCGGCGTCGCAAAGATTGCCCCAAGCACGGCGGCGCCCCCTAAACAGAGCGGTCCGCGGCGCAGGCCATTTCGCGCGGCGTGCCACTATTCCTGCCCGGACCGGCGCGAAACACCGCCGCGCAGCAAGCGTCTATAGCCCTGATGGAGAAGGCGCATTCTCACGGGAGGCCCCGGATGAAGGCGACGCGTTGTCTGATTGCAGGACTGATGATGCTACAGGGGGGGCTGGCCGCTGCAGGCCTGGAGCTTGGGCTCCGCTATCAGTTCGAGCCCGGCGACAGCGTGCAAACACACATCTCGGCGCGCATCGACCGGGTCCAGATGGGGGGCGGAGTGCCGCTGGCCGTGACCGGCTCGGCCGAGGCCGATATGACGGTGGCGGTCGTCTCCGTGGACCAGGAGGGAAGCGCCAGACTGCGGGCGACGTTCTCGCCCATCACCTCTCAGCTCATGGGGGAGGGGCAAGAGCCGAGCACGCCTGAGCCGGTTGAGCTGCGCGTGGACCCACAGGGGTGTGTTGTGGAGGCGACGGGCGGCGGTGACGTGGATCTGTTCGCCACCGGCGGGGTCCCGATCCATCTCATCGTGCTCCTCGCCGGAGTCGTGGAGCTGCCCGAAGAGCCTGTGATCCTGGGCGAAGCGTGGGAGATCCACCGCAGCCGGACGGTCGCGGAGTTCGGCGACGTGGGGGTGCGCGCGACCTCAAGGCTCGAGAGCCTGACCGCCGATCAGGCGGCGTTCGTCACCGACGTGCAGGCCAGCTTCCCGGACTTCACCGCCAAGAACCCCCTGCAGGACAATGAGGTGACCATCAGCGATGGGCTGATGACGGTGGAGGGGATGCGGCGGGGGATTGACCCCGCGTCCGGGCTGCCGACGTCGGCGGAGGGGAGCATGAGCTTCAACTGCATGGCGGCGGTGGGCGGGATCGGCGATCTGCCCCTGACCGTGGTGAGCAGCTTCAGCGTCGCGCCCATGGAGCCCGAGGCGGAGGAGGCCACGGAGCCGGAGGTGGAGGAGCCGGTAGCGCCGGAGAGCGGGGACGACGACCGGGCCGCACGCGAGCGCCGGCCGACTGGCCTGATCGCGACGGTCGTAGGCTGGGCCAGGCAGGCGGTGGGGACGCTCGTGAGGCTCGGAGGACAATGACGCCGCGTGCTCGAGGCGTGGTCGCCGCTGCGGCGCTGACGGTGCTTGCCATCGTCGCTCGCTGCAGCGGTGACGACCGCCCGGAGCCGGGCGTGGTGACGATCAAGTGCGGGAGACTGACCGCGGAGCTGCAGCGGGCGCATGCCTGGAGCCTGCAGCGGATCATGTTCGAGGGCGTCGAGATCGCAACGCGCACCGGGGCCTACGGCGCGGTGGCATGCGTGCCCGCAGCCGGGGGGTGGGTGGGTAGCGCGCATTCGGCCGGCGGGGTGGAGCGGGTGGTGGATGTCGCGCTGAGTGCTGACGGTGAGCCGGTGGAGCTGGAGGACGGGATGGTGTATGCCTGTGAGCGCGCGGTGCTGGTGAAGCGCTCGATGCTCGACAAGCTGCAGCTCGACGCCACGCTGATCTTCGAGCCCGACAGCATCATCGAGCACCACGAGCTCACCGCCACCGAGGACGTGGTCGTGACAGCGCTCTACCCGTTTGTGCACTGCGTGAGCGCGGAGGCCACGGAGTGGATGGCCGTCACCACCGATGGCGAGGAGCGATCCGGGGTGTTGGAGGGCTCGGATGAGCTGCAGTGGCATGAGGACTGGGAGTGGACGGCGGCGTGCATTCCGGGCGAGCGCACCGGCCTTCTCATGCGCATCACACGCCGCCCCGAGAACGCGCAGATGCTCACCGGCTACTGGGACCGGCGGCGCGACCACAGGCTCTACACCAGGCTCGTCCTCGACGAGGAGCCGTGGCCCGAGGGGAGAAGCGTGGAGGCGGAGGTCGTCGTGAACTGCTTCCGCGCCCCGCCTGAGGGCTGGCAGGAGACGGCGCGCGAGCGCGCGGCGGCGCTGATGGCGGGCGGAGAGGCACGATGAGGATCGTCGCCCTTGCCGACCTGCACCTGAACCCGGACACCCGGCCTCGCATGGAGGCGGTCGCCGAGACGGCCTGCACAGCTAAGGCCGATGTCCTGGTCGTCGCGGGCGACTGCGCTGCGGACGGCTGGCGCTCTCTGGGCGAGGCGCTGAGCCTGTTCGCGGACTTCCCCGGCCCGCGGCTGATGGTCCCCGGCAACCACGATCTCTGGGAGGAGCAGGCGCCCTTCGAGACCTGGCGCATCTACCGCGAGCGCGTTCCCGCCATCGCCGCCGAGCAGGGCTTCCACTGCCTGGATCATGGGCCGCTGGTGCTGGATGGAACGGGCTTTGTGGGGTGCATCGGCTGGTACGACTACGCCATGCGCCAGCGGACCAGCCCCCGCGAAGGCCTGACCGTGACGCCTATCAGCGTGGCCCCGGGGGAGAATGCCGGCCCCAACTTCAGCGCGGTTCCCGGCGCGGAGGAGGTCGAATGGGAGGGTCTGGAGGCCCAGGACTACGCGGCCAACGGGCTCATCTGGCAGACCGACGGTCCGCCGCAGGTGGCGGTGTGGAACGACGCGCTGCACCTGGACTGGGAGCGGCCCGACGGGGAGATGGCGGAGTACTTCGCGGACCTGCTGCGCGAGCAGATCGCGGCCGTCGCGGACTCTGTGAGCCGGCTGGTGGGGGTAACGCACTTTGTGCCCTTCGCGGAGCTGGCACAGACGCCGTCCGATGCGCCCTCGAGGGCCTTTGCTCGGGCCTACCTGGGCAGCCCGCTGCTGGGCGAGGTGCTCGCGGGAGCCAAGAAGATGGCGCTGGTCATCTACGGCCACCGGCACCGCCAGGAGATTCGAAACGTGGGCGGCATCGTGAGCGCTGACGCCAGCGTGGCGCGGACCGAGGAGGGACCGCTGCTGTTGACGCTGCCGGACTGACGCCTGCTACCGTCGCAGGCGGATGGCCATGTCGCCGACTCGGGGCGGCCCAGGGGCATCGGGGGCGGGGACGATCTCGCCGATGGCGACCTTCTCCTCGACCTCCCGGATCGTCAGCACCCCGATCTCGTCGTAGAGGGTCGTGAGCAGCTCGCCGGTGATAGGGTCGTGGACCTCCTCGCGGAGCCGGCGGATCGTGTAGACCTCGCCGGGGCGCACGCCGTCGCGGCCTCCGCGGTTGAGCATGACGCGCCCGTCCTCGACGTACACCACCAGCGCGTCGGCCTCCGCCAGCCAGTCACAGGTGGCTCCGACCATGCGGTCGAGCTGCATCGCCACCTCCCGGGCGAAGCTCCGGGCCGCCTCGCGCGCGGCCCGGCCCAGAAGCGATTCCTGGAAGTGCCGCCCGCCGATGTCCAGGCCCCCCAGATCGCCGCGGAAGATCCGCCCGCCCAGACGCGTCTGCTTGCCGCGGCCCATGGCGTCGCCCACGATCTGGGCCGTCTCGCTGTCCACGAGGCGGCCGTCGAAGACCGCGACGGCCTCCCAGCGCTCGGCCTCGAAGCCCATGCGCCACGGGAGGCCGATCCAGTCCTCATCCACATCCAGTCGAGTTACCGCGCCCATGACCAGCAGATCCGCGCCGAGGATGCGGCCGATGCGGGCGGCCGTGCGCGGGTCGATGCGGCCCTCCCGCCCCAGGTCCTGCTCCTCGAGCACCTCGAACAGGCGCTGCCGCTCAACGAGGCGAAAGGTCCGGCGGCGATCGGCCTCAAAGGCCAGCTCGTTCGCGACCATGTCCGCGATGCCGGCGCCCGCGCGATAGCTGGCGCCGCGCCAGCGCCAGCTCCAGTCGGCCCGCAGCGAGCCGTCCTCGAAGGGCATCACGGCCACCACCGGCACGGCCATAGCCGGCGGGCCTGGCTCGGTCTGCGGGGTCTCCAGAGGCTGAGCGACGGCGGCGATACACACGAGCATGGCGGCGATCATCACTAAGATGCGCTTCATGGCCGACCACTTCCCGCAGTCAGGCTCTACTATCGTCTATCGTAGTCTTCGACGGAACCCAGCGTGGCTCCTCCCATCTCTGCATCGGAGGGAGGTGAGGAAGGGGCGGCCTGTTTTCCGGCGCTGCGCCGGCAGGGTGGCGTCACAACGGCAACGACTCGCAAGATCCCCCCGCGACGGCTGCGCGGTCGCATCCCCCCCCGTCCCGGGGAGGGGATAGGGCCTGGCACTCCCTTCGCTCAGGTCGGGCTTCCAGCCCGACAGCGAAGCGGGTGATGAAACACGCCCCGCCGCAGGAGGGCCGCGGCTTTCCCAAGCCGGCCCTCACCCAGAGACGCTGACGCGTCTGTCCCCGCGTCCACGGCCCCGCCCGTGAGGGCGATTGCCCTCGCGTAGGAGGGGGCGCATCTGTGGCGGCCTGTCGGCCCACCGCGGTCGGCTCGGACGGCCTACTCATCAGCCCTCTCGCGCACGATGAGGCGGCAGCGGGCCTCCTCACAGCCCGTGTCATCGAAGATGTACTCGAAGCCCAGCGGCTCCAGCACCCGGCGGTAGAGCACATTGCAGTGCTCGCAATAGTCGTGGTAGGGCTCCATGTGCTCCAGCTCCAGGAGCATTGCCTTGGAGGGGCACCTGTGCATGGTGATGGAGAACTCGCCGGCCTCCTCATCCAGCTCCATGGTGAAGTCGGCGGCCTCCTCATTGAGCGTGTGCGACCAGTACATCCAGCACCCCCGCAGCCCATGTTCCTCGACAAGCTCGCGCAGGTTCCCCAGGAAGTTGTCCGAGAGGTACTCCCAGAAGTCCTGGACGGCCTCGGGCCCGCCCTGCTCCTCCAGGTAGCGAAACAGCTCGCTGTAGGCGGGGATGAACTCTGTGCAGGAGATCATGCGGAGGCCTCCTCGGATGCGGCGTGGCGCTCGCGGCGGTAGAAGCGCTGCGTGCTGGCGCCGGTGAGCTCATCGAAGTCGACCAGGTCGAAGTCGAAGGCGGTGCCCTCGCAGATAGCCTCGTGGACAGAGCGGATGGTCTCGCGCCACATCGGCGAGACCGGATAGCCCTGCTCGCGGATGTGCATCATTGCCGGGCAGGCCTCCACGCGCACCACCATCTCGTCGTCGCCGAGCTCGATCTGCACCTGTCCGCCCTCGATCTCGTAGATGCGCCGCAGCCGCTCGGCCATGGCCTCCAGCCCGCGCTTCTGGAGTTCCTCGGTCACTGGAGCGTAGTAGCGGCGGGCGAAGGTGCGCAGATACTCCCGCACGGCCTCGGCCCCGAAGTTCTCCTCCAGGTAGATGAGGGCGCAGCTCAGCGCGCCGTGGAAGTCCTTGTGCAGGTATTCATTATCAGACGCCTCTCGATGCATCACTTCCTTGGCCATCAAACCACCTCTCTCGTCAGGGATAGGGGATCTCGCTTACCTGTTGAAGATCGTAGACGTCCAGGTCGTCGTTCCACGCCAGGCTCAGCTCGTAGACCCATTCGGAGGCCGGCGGGCCGACCCATACGGTCACGGTGCGCCAGTCCGCCGAGTGCTCCACGATCTTCGTCACCCAGTCCGGCTCCTCCACGTATCCCAGGGCCGCCTCCCTGGCGACCTCCTCGCCCGGCTGGTAGATGTCCGGGACCTCTTCGTCCTCGCCCTCGTAGGCCAGTGGGCCCTCGTCGATCAGCATGTACCGACCGGCAGCCGAGTCCCACTCCAGGTCCAGCCAGGTGGTCCACTCGGAGCCGGGGGGAGCCATGTGAAGGGTGACCGCGGTCCAGTCGTCGGAGTGTTCGGCGACGGTGGCCCGCCAGTCCGCGCGGCGCCTCTGGGCGAACTCCATGGCCGTCGCGCGGCCGGGCGAGGGGCGGCCGGTCGTCTCTACTGGCGGCTGTTCCGCCTCGCCGGTCGGCCTCCGGCTCGGGGCCCGGGGCTGCGGAATCTCCAGGGACGGCTCCGTCGTTTCGATTTGCTCCCCGGTGGGCTCCTCGGGCTCCTGCTGGAATCCCAGGTAGGCCAGCCCGCCGAACAGCGCGATGAGGAGCGCGGCCAACGCCAGACAGCCGCAGCCGACCAGCAGGCCGATTATGAGGCAACTGCGTCCCTCCGGGCCCTCGGCGGCCGCCGATTGTGGCGTCTCAGGGTGCTGAGCAGGCTCGACGTCCGGCGGAGGCGCGGCGGGCTCGTCACCGTTGGGGCGGGTATGCTCTGCTGCGGAGCCCCCGGCATGCTCGTCGGCCATGGCCTTCTCCTCCCCACGTCGCTGGCAGTCGCCGGGGCATTCTCCGCGGCAGTCGCGTTATCCTGTCAGGTTGACTCGGGAAGTCCAGACGCCGCGGCCGGGGCGCGGCTCGCTGCCGTCAGTTGACCTGCTCGCCCTCGACGGTGACGATGCCCGTCCCATAGCTGTAGACGGAGACCAGCTTCCCGTCGGCATCGCGGCGCAGCACCGCCACGTCGGCCTCGCTGACGACGTCGGCCACGCTGACCCGATCGGCGGTGCTAAGGCGCCACACGACCAGCCCGCTCTCGGCCGGCCACTGCAGGCGCACGGCCGCGCCCCCCTGGCCCTCGATGACCTCCGCCTCGGGGACGCGGTCCTCGTCACCGTCCAGGTAGGCCGTGAGGACTGAGTGGAACACCGCCTCCTCCGCCGGCTCGCCGGTGTCGGCGGTGAAGTGGTACTGGTCGGCCGCCTCCCGCTCCGGCTCTACCGGGAAGCCCTCCATCTGCGAGAAGCTCAGGCCCTCGGGTCGCAGCAGCCTGGTGAGCAGCCGGGCGTCGCCGGATGAGATGACGACCGTCCCGGCGTCCTCGTCAAGCGCCATCTCCTCGCGGGCGTGTAGCAGCCACTGGTAGGTGGCCTCGCCGGCGCCGGCGAGTTCGTCGCAGATGACGAAGGTGTCGGGGCGGATGAAGAGCACCCGGCGCAAGAAGCGCTCCAGCCGGCCCCCGTAGGCCTCGGTGGCGTCGCCGACGGTGTACGCGTACTCGTCCTGGGTGTCGAAGGCCACGATGCGCCCGCGCGAGCGTGGGCTGCGCTTGACCTGACCCTCACCGTCCACGAGGATGGAGTTGTGCGCCCGGGTCTCCCACGTCCACTGGGCGTGGTGGGGGCAGCCGTAGAGCTGGTAGTAGCCGGAGCTGATGGCCAGCGCCTCGCCGTAGGCGCCGATGGCGAAGGCGTTCTGCGAGGCGTGGCTGTGGCTGACCGAGCCGTAGGGGCTGGAGCGCATCAGCAGGTAGACGTCACGCGCGGGATCCGCCAGGTCCGAGTGTAGCGCCGCCAGCCCGATGTCGGGGAAGACGCGGGCCTGCGGGATGTCGCGAGGCGGTTTCGCCTCCACGGTCGGGTCGTAGAAGCCGAACTGGCCGACGCGCGTCCCCGGCCCGGCGCCGAGCTGCTCGGCGTACCACCGCCAGTAGGGATTGCGGTAGAGCGTGGACCAGCGGTAGAGCGTGTGTCCGAAGCCGCGGCCGACCGAGCCGCCGTGACCGTCGCCGAAGGGTATCATCTTCCCGCCCACCGGCACTCCATAGAGCCCGAACCAGCCGTTGTTCTGGCAGAAGGGCTTGTTCTTGAAGGGCACCCCGATCTCGTCGAGCAGCAGCACCACCGGCTGGAGCATGCCTATGTAGGCGTTCCAGTAGCTGGGGCCCTCGGCCCAGCCGCCGTCAGGATTCCCCCAGGCCGGGTAGACCGACCACAGCAGCCGGAGGGTGTAGTCGAGCCACTCGCGGGCCTCGGGCACCTCGTGCGCCAGGATGATGGAGTCCTCCACCACGAAGCCGATCATGCGGCCCGGGTGTGAGGAGTAGGGCCGGCTGGAGAAGGGCATCCGGCGGTGCAGCTCGTTCATCTGCTCGACCCGCCGGCCAAGGACGCGACGGCAGGTCTCCCGCTCGTCCTCGGTCAGCAGGTCGTAGATCCAATCGTAGGTGCGGGGGGCGCGCTTCCCCAGGTCCATGGCGGCCTCATCGTTGGCGCTGACGCTGGTGGGGCCGTCCGGGTCCCAGGTCATGAAGTGCATCAGCCGACGCTTGGCCTCGGCCCCGAAGCGCTCGTCGCCGGTGAGCACATAGGCCTTGGCGCAGGTCTCCATTCCGGCCGTGAACGGGCGCATGGTCCGGAAGCACTCCTGGTAGGCGCGGCTGCGCTCGATGCCGCTCTCTGGCAGGTAATCCGGCTCCGGGTACAGCTCCTCGCCGAGCTTGTCCTCGGCGGAGCGGATGACGGGCTCGGCCATGGCTGCGTACTCGGGATCGTCCGCGACCTTTCCGCGTAGCGCGTCGATCTCGTCCCGGTGGAAGTACGCCCGCGGATGGACATCCGGGATGCGCGCGATGACCTCGTCGATGCGCGGCAGGGGGAAGGGCTGGGCGTCGGCGGGGATGGTGAAATGCCGCTCCTGACTGAAGACCGGCCCCTCATCGGTCTGCAGACCGTAGCGCCACGCCCAGTCTCCGGGAGCGAGGGTCTGGTGCGGCGTGTAGACCGTCATCTCCCATCCCTCGACCGTCACGGCGTCCGGGCCGTCGAAGTCGCCCTCCGGGGCGTACTGCAGCACGTATCGCTCCGCGCCCTCCGCCGGCAGCCAGACGAACGCGGGGGGATTGGTGGCCGTGCTCTCGCCATCGGCCGGGGAGTACTGCACCTCGCCGTCTCGAGGCTCTCGGTCGAGCTGGCGTGCCAGCATCTCTCGAATCTCCTCTCGGGTGGCCTCGCGCAGGTGGATCTCATCCCACCAGACCGTTCCGGCATCGTAGAAGTTGAACAGCTCCGGGGCGACCGCAACAGCCTCCTCCGGCGCGATGAAGACGCCCTCGAAGCTGGTCCACTGCGCCGCCGGCGGAAGCGGCAGTCGCGAGTCGCTGATGAAGTCCCAGCCCTGCAGCGCCCGAAGCCAGGTGAGCCTGAGTGTGGCCGCACCGGAGTTGGCGATATCCTCGGTCCGATACCACCCGCTGGCGTGGATGTGCGTGGCGCCCGCCAAGGCCACGTGCTGCTGCCATGCGCCGCGCTCCTCGTCTGTCTCACAGCGCACGCCCGCGGCGCCGGAGCCGTCGCGCCCACCGTCCGGGGCGTAGACCGCTGCGCCCCCGGTGCCGAAATCCGCAAAGCGCCAGCCGGCCGGAGCGTCGCCGGCCTCGTTCGGAGCAAGCGTCGGGTTAGTGACCATCTCCTGCGCGTCGGCGCCGATGCAAACGAGCGCAGAAAGAAGGACCAGAAGGCACTGGACAGGGCGCATCAGAGCACCTCCGCATCGGAATGCTGTCGCGTGGGTCGGTAACGCCGGGCAGTGGTTCACCGGGGCGCGAGGGATTCCCTTCGGGGAGACGGCGCGCGTGGGTCACCGCAACCACGACAAACGGCCGGCGGCGTGGGCAGGCTGAAGCCTTCTGTCACCGTAGGGAGCGGCGCGCCCACGTCCGCCGGTCGTTCTACTGCGTGATGCGCAGCACCCGCCAGCCGGCGGGCTGGATCGTGAGGCGGCCCAGCTCCGCGATGGGCCCCAGGTCTCGGCCGCTAATCATGTCCATCATCCGCCCCTCGCCCTCCACGGCCACCTCCGTGATCTCCTCCAGGTCCCAGCTCGCGATCATCAGCATCATGTCCCCATCAGAAAGGTCATAGAGCCTTCCGATCGCCCGCTCGGAGTAGACCTGCACCGGCGCCTCGACAAGCGGCCGCAGGTGTGTGGCGAGCGTGGTGCGGACCTCCTGCCACTGCTGGTTGGCGTAACGCTCCTGACGGTAGCCGCGCGCGGCCCGTCTGTGCCAGATGAGGGGATCGCAGCGAGCGTTGGTCATGCCCCGCAGAGGCACGCATTCGCCGGCGCTGAACACCTGGAGGCCGGCCGCGCCCATGGCCTGCTCGATGGCGGACGCGGCGGCTTCGCTCAGGAAGCGCACTGCGGGCAGCACCAGCGCGCGGAGGCCGCCGAGCCGCTCCGCGGCGAGGTCGTCCTCCATCACGATCTCGAAGGGCAGATTACAGCGCCGCATCGAATAGGCCAGGGCCTCGAAGGCGTGAAGGTGCTGCCACCGCTCGGAGGTGTTCGTGCGCCACGGCTGCTCCAGGATCTCGGTAGTGCTGGAGTAGAGCAGTCCGATGGATGCCGGATGCGGCCGGCGGGCGGCAAGCTCGTCCTGGATTTCGCCGACGTCGCGGTAGACCTCGGCCATAGCGTCGAACGCAGCCGGGTAGCTCGGCAGCGGCTCGGCGGCGGTCCAGTAGCAGATTCCGGAGCCGCCCTCGGTGAGCGTCACGCGTGCCATGCGCTCGATCTCGGCGGGGCTCATGTACTGCACCCGGCCGTAGATCGGGGCGTATGGTCCCTCGGTCTGCATGAGCATCTTGGGGGAGTCGGCGGTGATGTGGCAGCCGGTGGCCCAGCTCTGCAGCCCCGTCTCGTCGGCCTCCGGCAGACGGGCGAGTGGGAAGCTCTGGAAGATCGTCCAGTCCCGGACCTGGATGCGCTCAATGCGCTGCAGGCGTCCGCCGTGGCCGGGCCGCGACTCCTCGGGCTCCACATCGACGTTCAGGAAGCGGCCGTAGAAGTAGGAGTCCGAGGGGATGGTCAGCATAACCAGATCGTCGGAGACCGAGCGCAGGGCATCGCTCTGGGTGCGCAGGTAGATCTGCCAGCTCTCCTGCTGGAAGCGGTCCCACAGCAGCCTGGGATCGTCGTCGGCGATACGGTCGGTGCCCTGCACGGGCTCGAAGCCCGGCGGCTCCACCCCGTACTGCTCGGCGAACTGCTCCCGGCAGCGGTCGCAGTAGCAGCAGTCCACTCGCACGTGCGGGCCGTCGTCGAAGACGAAGCCGCCGAAGGCCTCGTAGCGGCCGAAGGCGCGCGCAAGATCCACGATGCGCTCGGCCATGGCCTCCTGGAAGCCGGGGTGGCGGAAGCAGGCCATGGGATGTCGGCGGCCGAAGACGTCCACGGCCTGGTGCTCCTCAGCCGGGTCGATATAGAGGTTGTCCATCAGCAGCACGCGGACGTTGGTGGCCTCGTAGCGGCGCAGCACCTCCTCCCATTGCTCCCGCCGGCTCTCGGCGATGACCGGGTCGCCGCCGGGACCCTCCTCGAGGGCCGGGGCGGACGCGTAGACGTAACCGACGTGCGCCTGCTCCAGCCAGGTGTGCGGAAGAGGGTTGCTGAGGTCCAGAAGCGTCACGGCATGATACGGCTCGCTGCCCATCATCTGTTCCCCCTCGGCCTGGGCCATCCCGAAGGTGAGAAGCGTCGCCGCCGCTGCCAGTATCGCAAACCGCACCGGGACACCTCCGAACGATTCATGAGATGCACCAGCGTTCCCCACACGCGCCGGCGGACGCGGTTTCGTCGCCGCCGGGTCGGGCTCCTTCCCGCCAGTCTGTGTAGGCTGGGGATTCGGGGCAGGTACGAACACAGTGGATGATCCGGGGATGAGGCGAGGCGCAGGTGCGGCCCGCTGTATTGCGCTCAGCGGGCGGGGCTGCCGTAGATGGTGACACGCGGGACGATGATGCCGTTGTTCTCGGTGCCCACCGAGACCACGCCGCCCTCCAGCGGCCGGTTGTCGGTGAAGCTGAGCACCTCGCGGTCCCAGATCCGGGCGGAGATGGTGGGGCCGTCGCGCAGGATCGTCACCAGCAGCCAGTTGTTGTGTCGCTCCGACTGTGGGATCGAGCGGGCCGTGCTCTGGGCGACCAATGTGCCGTTGCGGCGGATGGAGGAGACGGTGTTGTTCTGGCCGCCGAGGACGATGTGATAGCCCCCGCCCTCCCCGTCGCCGCAGAGGCCGAAGTGCAGGTCGCGCAACTCCTCGTAGTGGCCCTTGCCATCGGGCTTGGGCATCATCTTCGCGCCCACGTAGACGTCGATCATCTGTCGGCCGGTCGCCCGCCAGCGGGTGTGAGTGAGGGCCTGCCCGGTCTGGTTCCAGCCCGCCAGCCAGGTCCACTCGGGCTGGCACGACCAGCGTGTGCTGACCTCCCAGGTGCCGCTCTCGGCCTGCCAGTCCACGGGCGCCTCCTCGAAGGTGTAGGTGCGCACCGCTGACGAGAGGACGGCGACGTCGCCGGGGTCGATGATCGCGTCATCGCGGCGGAAGCCGACGCGGTCCAGCCCCTCCAGGGGCTCAGGGTCGCGAAGCTGGCAGATGGTCTGCCCGTCCACGCCCGCCACGATGACGTTGCCGACCCGGCGCAGGCTGAGGACGTAGCCCTCCTCCGACCATGCCTCCGCCTCCTGCGTGCTGATCCACTCGCCCGCCCGCATCAGCTTCACCGTCACCGGCTCTGTAGTCGATGGCTGCTCTGCGCGGACGGCGTAGCCGCTGTGAAGGCCGGTGCCGTCGCCGATGACCAGGGAGGCCGTGGCGGCCCCGTGGTCGGTCCGATGCACGCCGAGGCGGACCTCCACGTCGTCAACGTAGAGACCGCGGTGCCAGAACAGATCAAGGTCCTCGGGCCGCGGCTGCCAGCCGCTGCCGGCGCCGG
>JBNGDZ010000004.1:18235-34076 GCA_049975765.1 Armatimonadota bacterium | reverse complement strand
GCCCCGGGTCGAGGTAGAGCTCGACCGGCGGCTCGGCCGGCTGTCCACAGGGGAGGAGCAGATCATCGAGGTCAGTGTGCGCGCCACCGCCGTGGGCTACCCGGCGGCCGCGACCTAGCAAGCGAGGTGTCTATTGTGGAGAACCAGACTCTCATCCGGTGGGCCTCACAGATAGAGATCCTGATGGAGGGGCAGTTGGAGCGGCAGGTGACGCAGGCGCTGGAGGAGCTCATCGCCGAGGAGTGCTGGGACCTGCTCAGCCACCTGATGCTCACCGGCTCGGAGTTCTCGGTCCGGCGAATGGTAGACGCCCTGATCGAGCTGGAGGTCTTCGAGCCGCTGGTTGCAGCGGCCTGCCTGCGCAGGGAGGTGCGCCACTCGCTGCCCAGCGGGCCGGCGGACCTGGGCGCGGGGCGGATCTTCCGGGACTTCGAGGCCCCGGAGGAGGGCGAGGCTGGCGTGCCGGACCACATCATGGAGGAGGCCGAGGCCATCTCCAAACACGCCCAGCAGACCCGCCGCATCGCGGCTCAGCGCGAGGCACAGCTCGACCGCGATCCCATGCGCAACTATATCGTGGAGCAGCTCGGGGAGCTGCTCAACACCTCCGAGGAGGCCATGGACGCCATGATCGCCATCGCCCGCGTCTCGGCGTGGGAGGAGACGGCCCGCATGGCGGCCATGAAGCTTGGAAGCAACAAGGTTGTCATGGGGCGCATCAGCCGCGCGGGGCGGGTGGAGGACATGCTGGCCGTCGCGGAGGCGGCCAGCTCTCAGGCCGTGGAGAGCATGATCGCGCGCAGGCTCGCCGAGGCGATGCCCGAGACCTCGGACCCTTCGTACCGGGCGGCCCTTGAGTTCGTGGCCGAGCATCATCCTGAGGAGGCCACCCGTCAGGCGGCCCATCGGGCTCTGGGCGGGTGAGCCGGCTCGGACGGCGGGAAGGCCATGCGTCGGGGCCGGGCGACACGTCCGGCGCGCGCGAGTGACGCTCACAGAGAGGTCGCGCACAGCCTTGGACTACCGGAGCAGGTGGCAGGAGAAGCGCCGCGTCAGGACGGTGCGTTCGCGCCTCATCGCCGTCGCGGCGGTGCTGGTGGCGGCCGCGGCCCTGGCGGCCTCTTGGCGCGGCCTCGTCAAGCCGGCGCCCTCCGGCTACGCCCTCCCGAGCCCCGACGTCTGCTGGCTCGCCGCCGGCGAGGACTTCGTCCTGATCTGCACGCGGTCGGGGAGGCTGGCGCGCCTGGCACCAGGGCTGTCGGAGGATGAGGCCACCTGGCCGTGGCACTTCACCCACCCGGCGGGCTTCTGGGGCCGCCCGGCGCTGCTGCCCGGGCTGGCCTGCATCGGCTGCGAGGACGTCCGCCTCCGCGCCGTGGACATATCCACCGGGCTGCAGGAGTGGGAGTACGAGGCGGCCGCGTCCGTGCCCGGCGCCACCGCCGCCGGGGACAGCGTGTACTTCGGCGATGACAGCGGGATGCTTCACGCCGTCACCGCGGCCGGCCAGCCGCTGTGGCGGATGCAGCTGGGAGGGGCCGTGGCCGCCGCACCGCTGGTCACCGACGACACCGTGGTTGTGGGGACGCTACAGGGTCGGGTGCACGCCCTCGATCGAGCGGACGGGAACCCGCTATGGACGGTTCAGGTCGATGCCCCCGTCTACTGCTCCCCGACCATGGGCCCCAGCAGCATCCTCGTGGGAGACGACTCCGGGGCCGTGCACAGCATCACCCGGGAGGGCCAGCGGCTGGCCTCACTGGAGCTTGACGGGCTGGTCAGGGCGCCGGTAGCCGCGCGCGAGGCCGTGGTGGTCGCAGGCGACAGCTCCGGAACCGTGGTGCGCATCAACCCCAGTGAGATGACGCGCCTGTGGAGCACACAGCTTCCCGGGCCCGTCGCTGTGGAGCCGGTGATCCTGGGAGACTCCATCTGGTGTGGCGCAGGCAGGAGCCTGGTGGAGGTTGGCGCGGACCGGGGACGCGTCATCTCCCGCCGCGTGGCTGCGGCGCAGACCTGCGACCTCATCGCGGCCCACGCGATGCTCTACTGGGCCACCACCGACGGGCGCATCATGGCCGTGCGACCGGGGCACTGAGGGCGTGGCAACCGGGGTCCGGGAGGGCTGATGGCACAGCAGGAGAGGCCGCTGGTCAAGCGAAACTTCACCCTCGGTGTCATCAACGGCTCATTCTGGCTGCTCGCCAGGGCGCTGGTGGACCAAGACACGATCCTCCCCGCCTTCGCCGTCGCCCTCATGGGCGACAATCCCCTCTACGTGGGGCTGCTGGTGTCGCTGGTCAGCGCCGGGTGGTTTTGGCCCCCGCTGGTTATGACGCCGGTGATGGCGACACGCCAGCGGCGGCACCCCTACTACAAGCTCTCCGCCGTCATCCGCATCGTCGCCATCGTGGGAGCCGGGCTTGCCGCGAAGCTGCTGGCCGGCGACAGCCCAACGGTCGCGTTCGTCACTATCGCCCTCTGCTATCTGACCTTCACCTCCGCCGGCGGCATCGGCTTGATCCCCTTCATGAGTGTGATCACCGACTCAGTGCCCTCCCAGCGGCGGGGCAGGTTCTTCGCCATGCGCTTCTTCTTCGGCGGCCTCATGGCCTTCGCCGCCGGCTTCTGGGTGAGGTGGCTGCTCGGCGAGCGCAGCGGGCTGAGCTTCCCCGACAACTACGCCTACCTCTTCGCCGTGGCGGCGCTGGTGACCGCCATCTCCCTGTTCGCCTTCTGGTTCGCGCAGGAGCCCCGGCACAAGGTGGAGCGGCGCCTGCTGCCTCTGGTGGTTCAGCTCAGGCGCGGGCTGCGGCGGATCCGCCGAGAGGCCAGCTTCCGCCGGTTCATCGGCACCCGCCTCTTCATGGGCGCCTCCTACGGCCTGGCAGTGCCCTTCCTGGTCCCGTACGCCTATCGGACGCTGGGCATGACCGAAGGCATGGTGGGCATCGCCCTGGCCGTGAGAATGCTCTGCTACAGCATGCTGAACCTGTTGTGGAGCCGCGTCAGCGCGCGCCACGGGAACCGCCACCTGATGATCGTCTGCGCCTGGCTGCACGCCGGGGCCTTGGGGCTGGCGCTGGTCACGCTGCTGCTGCCCCACATCCCGGTGGCCCAAGTCCTGGGCCTGCGCTTCACGCTGCCCCTGGCGGTGCTCATGTGCGTCTTCGGCCTCTTCGGGGCATCGCGCAGCGGCTGGATCACCGGCCAGAACGCCTACCTGCTGGATCTGACCCCGGAGCGGACGCGCCCGGTCTACCTCGCTACATACTACCTCGTGGTCATGCCGGTGGCCTTCATGCCCCTGGTGGCGGGCCTGGTGATCGGGACCGGCGGCCGGTACCTTTTGGCCTTCACCGTCTCGGCGGCGGCAGTCGCGCTCGACATCGGGCTGACCTATCGCATGGCGCGCCTGCGCGGAGGGGAGGTCGAAGCGAAGGGGCCAGCGTCGTGAAGCCACGATGGGGCAGACAAAGACGAGTGGGGACCCTCAGACCGATCCTCACAAGAACACCACGAGCTTGGTCGAAGACCTCAACAGGAACGGTCAAGACTTGCCGCATCACGCCCACTGCCTGGTGAACTCAGGCGCCGCGGCTCCGGTCGTGAGCGGAAAGTCCCCCTCGCCGTTCACGACAGCGGCGTCAAGCCTGTGGCTTCGCCGGAAAGCGTTGCTCCCGCGCGCCCGATGCTCCTACGCCGTGGAGCTTCCTTCCACCCGCGTGCTCATTTCGGCGAAGAGCGCTGCGGTAGTGCTATGGCAGGCAGGTCTCACCGCACCCGCAGCGTCCTCAGCCCCTGGCAGTGCTCCCCGGCAGGCGCGGCAGCGGCAACCCGGATGAGCCAAGACGAGATACCTTGCATCGTCACTGATCGCGTCCGCATGGTTGTGCATCAGCTTTACAGTATCGCCCTGGTCCGATCATGGCACTCTCGCGGTGAGCCAACTGTGAGAACGCTGTGAGGTTGTGCCACACCTCCGGGGGGTAACTTACCATTACGGGGTTTCGGCTGAAGTGGCGGTGGGGCATCCCTGACTGATGGGATGCACGGTGGGGTGGACTCTGAAAGAGGTGGAGTATTGAGCAGAGTCATGTCCTTGACGGCCATCACAATTGGCGTGGCCGTTGGCCTGGCCTCAATCCCTGGGTGTACCGGATCGGGTGGGTCAGAGCCATCAAACGGCACGACGGGGCGTGTGCACCGTATTGGCGGACGTACGGGCTACGAGCTTCCCCTGCGACCCGACGGGGACTGGGACGTTACCTACACTGGAACACCGGAGGCCATGTCGAAGGCCCCGACCTCTGCGCCGATCGGTGGCGACCTCACAGAGGTCCTGGCTCCCGACCCCGATGCACCAGCAGGGGAATGGTATGCGATCGCCCCTCCTGTGAGCGACCACACAGTGGGCGTCAGTCCGCCAAGCACTGCCCGAGACGACAGCGGGTCCGGAGAACAGACCGCCAATCCAACGGCGACTCCAGAGCCCGCGACCTGGATCCTGCTGGCTGCGACGGCAGGAGCCGCAGCCCTAATCCGACGACGCAAGACGTGAAACGACGACAGCCGAAACCCCTCCTCTCTATCGCGCGCGGATCATCAGGGCCCCGGATTGAGCTCTGTAGCTTCGCGCTCACCACGGCCGGGCCGTTCCGATACATTCCCCAGCTCTCGTGTGCTGGGCCTCCTCTCCAGCATCAGCCCCGCCGGCTTACAGGAAGGTCGGGTTGCCCCCCGGTGGCGAACCGTCCCCAGCATATCGGAGGTGAGTGGGTAAGACGCATGCACGCGTGCCTGTGGTCCCGGTATGACTCGGTGGCGTAGGGCGGCTCGGAGGAGGAGCCATGGACTTCGACCTGATCATCAGCGGGGGCACGATCTACGACGGCAGCGGCAGAGACGGTTTCCTGGCGGACGTCGGGGTGGCCGGGGACCGCATCAAAGCGGTCGGAGACCTGGCGCAGGCCGTCGCCCGGCGCACCATTGACGCTACCGGTCTGGCGGTCTGCCCGGGCTTCATCGATCCCCATACCCACTGCCACGTGGACGTGGACAAGGACATCCTGCACTGCGACAACCTGCTGCGCCAGGGCATCACCACAGTGATCTCGGGCAACTGCGGCGGCTCGAGCTGGCCGGTGGCAGAACACCTGGCAAAGGTCGAGCGCAAGGGCTTCAAGAGCAACTACGCCATGCTCGTGGGCCACCACACGGTGCGCCGGATCGCCATGGAGGGCAGCGACAACCTCTGGCCGACTCATGAGCAGACTGCAGCGATGCAGGACCTGGTGCGGCAGGGGCTGGAGGAGGGGGCCATCGGCCTCACGGCGGGCTACGCACAGCGCCACGAGAGCTTCGAGGAGCTTGTGGAGGTAGCGCGGCCTGCTGCCGAGGCCGACACCATCTACGCCACTCACATACGCTCTGAGGGGAATGCCCTGATCCAGGGGATCGCGGAGGCCGTCGAGGTCGCCCATGAGACTGGCATGGCTGTGCAGATATCGCACCTGAAGACCATGGGCCCGGCCAACTGGGACAAGCTGGACATCGTGTTGGACATGCTGGAGGAGGCGGTCGCCATGGGACTCGATGTGGCCGCCGACCGCTATCCATACATCGGCTGGCACGGTGGCTCAACGAACATCATGAGCCGCTGGTGTTACGAGGAGGCCAGGAGACGTGGCGGCCGCGAGCACCTCAAGGACCCGGATATCATCGACCACTTCCGCCAGGAGATCGCAGACCTGCTGGAAGGCTACGGCGGGCCGGACAAGCTGATGTTCACCCCTCTTGCCAGGCCGGACCCCGAGGTGGACGGCAGAACGGTGGCCGACCTCATGGAGGCCTGGGATGCAGAGCCCATTGAGGTGGCCCTGGAGATCGAGCGGCGCAATGAGAAGCACAAGATCGGCGCAGTGGGCTTTACCATGAGCGAGGGGAATCTGCGGCGGATACTGGCGCACCCCCTTGTGATGGTGGGCACCGACGGCCACCTAGAGGTCTACGGCAAGGTTGCCACGCACCCGCGCAACTACGGCACCTACCCGCGCGTGCTGGGCAGGTACGTGCGCGAGGAGCGGATCATGTCCCTGGGGCAGGCCATCGAGAAGATGACCGCCATGCCCGCCCGACGCTACGGGTTGCGCGACCGCGGCTGGCTGCGCCCCGGCTGCTTCGCTGATGTGGTCATCTTCGATCCGGCCACGGTCACTGACACTGCGACCTTTACGGATGCGCACCAGTATCCGACGGGGATACCCTACGTTACCGTAAACGGACAGGTGGCGGTGGACAACGAGGTCACCGCCGACGAGCACCATGGACGGGTGTTGCGCCGCGGGGGGTAGCATCGGGGGTCTTTCGCGCGGCAATGATCTTCTCACCTGGGCCGGAGGCGCTCGGATTCCTCCGGACGAGCAGTGTGCGGAGAGGATCAGCCACGGTCTATCCCCGCCTGTCCTCGCGCGCGGCGTTGAGCAGTTTCATGTACTCGCGCATCCACTCGGTGCTGTCGTGGAAGGTGCGCGCGGTCACGATATTCCCGTCCACCACGACCGGCTCATCCACCCATGTCGCGCCGCAGACCTCCGCGTCATAGCGGCACTTGGCGACACAGGTGACCGTCTTCCCATCGATCACGCCGGCCTTCGCGACGATCTCGATGCCATGGCAGACCACGGCGATGGGCTTGCCGGTCTCGCCGAAGTGCCGGGTGATGCGCATCAGGTCCTCGTCGTAGCGGATGTACTCCGGCGCTCGGCCGCCCGAGATGACGAGGCCCAGGTACTCATCCTCGTCGATGTCGGCGAAGGCGATGTCCGCGGCGAAGTTGTAGCCCTCTGACTCGACGGTGATATCCCAGTCCGGATGTATGTCGTGCTGCACGAGGTGGTACACGCGCTTCTCCGGCGCCGCGACCACAATCTCGTAGCCGTCCTCGGGGATGCGGTAGTAGGGATACAGCGTGTCCGTCACCTCAGCGGCATCGCCGATCACCAGCAGGACCTTCTTCATCTTCACAGCCTCCGCTCCAGGGTCTGCAGCGTCAGGCACGCTCAGCCGCGCTCGACACCGGCTGCATCGAGGGCGGCGCTCAACTCATCATAGCACTGGCGGGCGGCCCCCTCCGGGTCATAGTCGTCGGCGCCCCAGATCATGCCGCTGACCTCGAGGGTGATGTAGCCGTCCCAGCCCGCCTCAGCCATCGCGCGGACGTAAGCTTCGATGTCGAGTTCGCCCTCACCGGGCAGTCGCGGGTCGAAGTTCCCGTCGGGGTGCGGCACCGCGTCGGTGACATGCGTGTGGGCCGTCCACGGGACCAGTCGGGATACGCACTCGGCGATCTCCTCCCCGCCGAGGAAGAAGTGCACGATGTCGAAGTGCAGACGCACGCGGGGATCCCCGACCGCCTCCAGCACCTCAAGCACGCGCTGGGTCGAGTTGACCGCGCCCCTGGAGTGCGCCTCTCCCGCGACCACCAAGCTCTCCCGCTCTGCCAGCTCACCGAGGTCGCGAAGCTGCTCGATAAGACGTGGGCGTACAGCCTGCCAGTCGTCGGGCGAGCCCCCAAAACCGAGGGCAATGACTGGTGGCTCCGGGAGCCCCAGGTCGCGAGCGAGATGCGCGCAGCCGCTGATACTGTCGAGGTTGGTGTGGTGCGTCTCATCGTCAGGCGTGTAGATGCCGCCGAGGAAGAAGATCGCGGGGACCCCGAGGCCGTGCTCGCGGAGCAGCTCGCGCAACCGCTCGCGGCGCCCCGGGCCGAGCTGATCGAGCGCGGAGCCGTGCCTCTCGCTGATGCAGATCTCGATCCCCTCGTAGCCGATCTCCGCGATCAGCGGGATGGCCTCCTCGAGCGGCACCGTGGGCATGGCGTAGGTCCCGTACGCCAGCTTCACTTGGCTCCTCCGGAGCGTCCGGGTGACGGTCGCGCTGGCCTTCCCCGAGCCGCGGCCCCGCACCTCCCGCGAGCAGCCTGTTGACCGCAGAGCGAGACTGCCGCACGGTCGTGGTGCGGCGGCACCGACCGGCCGGCACGCGAACACAGACAGGTCCCCGCTGCAGGCTGGCGAAAGAGCATCCCGAAGGAGACGATGCACTCACAGGAGTGACGGGCGATGGCCTACCGGCTGAGCACCCGCATGTTGTTCTGCGACTGGCACATGCCCAACTTCCTGCCGGAAGTGACGATCGACTTCGACGAGTACTTCGAGCAGGTGCAGCGCACCGGGGCCGAGGCGCTGATCTTCCAGGTGAAGACCGCGCATGGCGGCAGCTTCGCCCCCACGGAAGTGGGGATCACGAACCCGGCGATGAGCGGCGACATCTTCGGCGAGATCGTGAGGCGGGCGAAGGCCCTGGGGCTGGAGATGATCGCGTACTACAACATGGTCCTGAGCTGGGAGCTGGCGAAGCTCAAGCCCCAGTGGCGGCAGGTCGGCGCCGACGGCGAGCCGCTGCTGCTGTGCGGGTATCCCTGCTCGTGCATGAGCAACGCCCAGTTCAGCGAGATGGTCAACGCCCACATGGCTGAGGTGACGCGCAACTACGAGATCGACGGCTGGTTCCTCGATCTACAGTACTTCGCCCCGGGCGGCTGCTTCTGCGACGCCTGTCGTGAGGGCTTCCAGGAGATGTTCGGCTATCCGCTCGAGCCACAGAGCTTCGACGCCGGGCAGTGGCTGGACGTCTTCACCTACCAGGCGGGCGTGCGGGAGCGGTTCATCCATGACGCCATGGGCGCCTGCAACCGCGAGCGCGACGGCCTGAGCTGGTCCTGGAACGGCTGCGGGAATCCCGTCTCCATCTCCGCCACGCTTCATGAGGGCGCGGACTACCTGTCCACGGAGGCGCATCCGCCCGGCTACCTGCACGCCGACCATCGGTCGCGCTACTGCGAGGGACTGGGCAAGCCCTTCACGCTGTTTATGCCCGAGAGCCAGGGCTCGTGGGGGGACTGGACGGTAACCACGCCGGAGACGATCAAGGGGCTGGCGGCCATCGCCATGTCACACTCGGGCGCGCTGAACATCAACCACGTGCCCTACCCATGCGGCGACTACGGCGGCAAGGTCCCGCGTGTGGTGTGGGACACGATTACTGAGGTCTTCGACTGGGTTGCCGAGCGCGAGGATCTGTGCCGCGACCGGCGGCCGGTCCCGGTGGTCGCGAGCCTCCACTCGGCGTACAACAACCGGCTGCTGCAGGCCATCGCGCAGCGGGAGGAGACAGCGCATCTGCGCATGGAGCAACATGCCAACGAAGAGGCCCTCGCCCAGCTTCTGATGGAGACGCACACGCCCTGGGAGATTCGCACCGAGGACCTCTCGCTGGAGGAGATGAGACGATACGAGCTGCTGGTGCTGCCCTACATGCCGCACGTCAGCGACGACCTCGGCGACAGGCTCCGCGAGTACGTGCGCGAGGGCGGGAGGCTGGTGGCGAACTACCACACGTCGCTGTTCTCCGAGCGCGGGCAGCGGCTGGAGGACTTGGCGCTGGCGGACCTGTTCGGCGCGAGCCTCGTCGCCGACTCTGACTACAGCATCTGCTACCTCGACGGGCTGGACGAGGCGCTGGCGGGGCATGTGCCGGAGATGCCGCTGCTGGTCAAGGATGAGGCCAGCGGGCGGATGAATCCCAGGAACCATCCCATGTACGTCGAGCTGCACGATGGCGCGCGGGCGCTGGCGTGGCTGATGGACCCCATCATCGAGAGCGACTTCGAGACCGGCTACCACGTCTACCACGACCACGCGCCGCCGGGGCATCGGACGGGGCATCCGGGGATCGTGCTCAACCAGTTCGGCGAGGGGCAGGTGGTGTACCTCCCGGTCCCCTTCCTGAAGGGCTACGCGCGGAAGGCCGGCCCACATCTGAGGGCGCTCTTCCGGGCGCTGCTGCGCGAGGTGCTGGGCGTTTCGGAGAAGGTACGCATTGAAGCGCCGGTGTCTGTGAAGCACTCGCTGATGCAGGACGAGGGCGGGTGGCTGCTGCACCTGATCCACGCGCAGAGGCAGACGGACGCCATGTACCTGGACGCCTTCGAGCGACGGGATCCGATCACGGTGCGGGTGCGACCCGGTTGGGGGGTCGCGGGTGTCGAGGACGCGCTGACCGGCGAAGCCTTTGAGTGCCGCGAGGCGGACGGGTGGACCGAATTCGTGGTCGGCGGCGTAAGGGATCACAGGATCGTGAGGGTGTGGAGAAGGGGGCCGAACAGGCCATAGCTCGGGTCACCTACGATGGCGCGCGCTGAGGGCGTTCCGGGAAAGCCGCCACTCGCGTCTCGCCCGGCGGCTGTGCCGTTTCCCACGCTGCTGCCGAAGCCACTGCACGCAGAGCCCTGACAGCGAATTGCCTTCTGCCGCGTACTCCCGAGCCGCTCTGAGATGGGTGCATCTCCCCCGAAGGCACCCTCCTGCAAATCAGCGGCTCACGATGTAGTCCACAGTCTCCGCGTCCGGCTGGATGTGGACGATGCCTCCGTCGAGCGGTGCGCTCGCGTCGGTAGGCTGCATCGCAAGGTCCCGGCCGACGACGCGCCCCGCATCGGCCAGTTCAGGCGCGACCCGCCGCAGGTCGATGCGCAACTCCCGGGTGCCGCGGTCGTCCGGGATGCCCGTCACCCGACGGTCGTAGTGGAATGGATACTCCTCCCCCGGGCCGGTCTCCCACGAGCCCAGGTTGCCGCAGGGGATGATCCGCAGGCCATCCTCCTCGCGATGGATCAGCAGCGCGCCATCGGCCGTCACGCCACCGTAGGAGGCCGGGTCGCCGCCGGAGCTGAGGTAGACGTAGTCGGGGCAGCGCACGTAGTCAACGCGCCGACCATCGAGCAGCGCGCTGAAGGCCTCGACCTCCCCGGGCTTGACCGCCGCCCACCCCCTCGGCGGCAGCGCGTACTGCTCCCCGGCGATCTCCACTGTCCACGGCTCCTCACGGTTGTAGTTGACGCAGATCACCAGCCCGCGGGAGTAGCTCACCCGGATGCGCCCGATGTCGAGGATCTCCCGGCGGATCGCCTCGCTGGTGGAGACAAAGCGCTCGCCGTCGTGGCGCTCGATGGAGGTCACCGAGTCGGTCAGCCACTCCCGCTGCGGTCCGGCCAGCATGGCGTAGTAGTGGATCATTCGGTGCAGGGGCGGGAAGTAGCCGTAGCCCAGGATCGCCGAGTGGCCGTGGGCAATCGTCGCCGCCAGGTACTGGTAGTAGTCCGCCGGTGGCACCGGCCCTCCGGGATCGCCGTAGATCTCGCCGAGGTTATCCTCCCCGAAGAACGGGCGGGGGTTGTAGCCCATGCCGGTACCGATCTGCCCGGGGTGGATCTTGAGCAGGTCGAAATCGGGGAGGATGTCGCGCTGGGCGGGCAGCACCGAGCGGATAGGCCAGGTGGCGTAGTCCATGTCGCTCAGGCCCGCGTACAGCCACCGGTAGATGCCCTCCGAGCACACGATGGCGTCATGGGTGTCGCGCACGGCCAGGATGCACTCGCCGTTGAACTGTGCCTGCGCCGGCCCCGATCCGGCTCCCGGCACGCCCGCCTCGTAGTCGCGTGCGGTCAGCGACTGGTTGGTGTGCGTGTCCATGTAGACCGCGTCGATGGGCACGCGCTCCTCCAGCCGCTCTCCGTTGCGCCTGGCCAACATCGCCATGGCGATGGGCTTGGTGGCGTAGTGGCCGGCCCAGGAGGTCTGCCAGTCGCCCCCGGGCGTCAGCGATAGCAGGTCCGGGTCCCAGAACTCGTTCATGGGGAAGAAGTCGCGGTACTCCAGCAGCACTCCGAAACGATAGCCCAGCGAGCGCACCTCGTCGGCGTACCGGCGCATCTGCTCGACGCTCATCTCCGGCCGGGGGCGATTGCGCATGCTGAAGCCCTCGCCCGCCCGCCGCCACCACATGCCGCCGAAGTGCATGGCGATGACGTGCTCGATCCCGTAGCGCGCCATGGTGCGCCACATCTCCGGCGTGGGCCCACCGCCCATGACGTACATGAAGCGCGCCGCCTCGTCGAGGTTCTGCGCCCGAGGGTTGGGGACGTTGGGCAGCACCTGCTCGAACTCCGGCGCGATGGTGACGATGATGCGGTCGTGCAGATCCCGGCGGCGGCCGTCGCTAAGCCTCTCGTAGACTGAGCCGCCATTGATCGCCACCCCTCCCTCCGCCGCGGGCTCAGGGGTGACCTCGGAGACCGAGAAGTCGCAGTTGGGCCAGTCATACAGCGCGCTGACGAATACGTCTTCCGTGTGCGCCACCAGCGGCCCCGGCGGCGTGCCCATCTGCAGGTATGGCACCTCGGTCGTCTTCACGGCCTCGCCGGAGACCACGCCGAACCGCGTCCCGATGGCGTCGCCGCCCGGGCAGCGGACGTCCAAGACGAGCGTGGCGCCTCGGATACGGTAGTCCACGGTGAACTCCGCCTCCACCCCCTCCGCCGCGAAGCGCCAGCGGGTCCTCAGCACCTCGCCCTCCGTCGCGCGCTCGAGCAACTCGCAGTTCTCCGCACCGGTCAGCACCGGCCCGGCGGGGGTCTCGAAGACGATGCCGCCGCGATCGAGCGGCATGAGCATGATGCTTGCGGACCGATCGAGCGTCTCAAACTTGCAGGGCACGCCGAAGGGACCGCGCTCGCCGAAGTCAATGAAGAAGAACAGCACCCACTCGTCGGTGCGACACATGAACTCCCGGATGTTGGCGGGACGCGCTTGACTGGCCGCACCCTCCGGCGGGGTGGGCAGCATGGCGTCCTCGCCGGTCGGGAAGATCGGCACGGCCGGGCGCGCCGAGCGGGCGTAGGGCTCCCGCGCCTGCCGGTAGAAGGCCAGTGACTCCAGCCACACCCGGCAGGGCTCCTCGCGGTTGCAGCGATCCAGCAGCAGCCCCACGAAGCGCGCGGGGAAGGCGATCCGCTCCCGCTGCCGCGCGCTCAGCGCCGCGTGTGAGACGTACCAGTAGTAGGCACGCAAGTGGCCCATCGGGATCTCGTGGCGGCGCCCCTCGGCATCCTCCACCACGGCCACGGGCATGATCGGCCGCGGGACGTGCAGCGCCCCGCAGTCCACGTACGCCCACAGGTCGATGGCATCCCATTCCCCCGCAAGGTCGATGGGCTCGGGGGGCCGCAGCTCCAGGATGCTGTTGGCCTCTCCGCCCTCGCAGCGCACCAGCAGCCCCTGACTCCGCCACGCCGTGTGCTCCCGCGACGCCGCAAGCTCCACTCCCGCGTCGCCCCGGACCCAGGCCGTCCAGGCCGACAGGTCCTCGAAGGTCACCTGCGGCTCCGGGCTCTCAGGCCTGCCCGACCACTGCAGCTCGTAGGGCACCTCGCCCTCCGGCGCGTCGGCGGGGAGCCGGGGCTCGATCGGCACCTGCCGGCGGTCGGCCATGGCGCCGATGACCTCCCGGCGCATCCGCTCCACCTCGTCGCGGGGCATCGCCGCCACCCACACGTCGCTGACCACCAGCGGCGCGGGCCTGCCGAGGGTCGCCGGGATGCTCTTCATGGCGTACTGCACCGCCACCGTCAGCGGCTCGCCGGGCCGCGCGAAGTCCGTGATCTCCCACAGGCAGTCGAAGTCCTCCTCTGCGTCGGTGAGATCGCCCGCGTAGTCCGGCGCAAAGAGCGCCATCCAGGCCTGGTGCTGGCGCGAGTACCAGTCGAAGTGGTACTCGGTTCCCAGCAGGTCGAAGGCCGGGGGCTTGTTCAGCAGCCGCGGCGCGCTGACGGCCTCATCGAGCAGGGCGTCGTTGACCAGCACACGCAGCGCCCAGTTGCATCCGCCCCCGGGCTCGACGTGCAGCCGGGCCCGCATGTGCAGCACCAGCCGCTCCTGTGCCCCGGCCTCCGGCGCGGTGACCGTGCCATGCCATACGTCATCCGGGGAGACGCGCGCTTCCGCTGCCTGGATGATCACCGGCTCCCCGGAGATGGGATACCGCTGCTGGGCGGCGCAGTGGGCAGCGATGACTGCGACCGCGGCGAGCATAGCGGCTCGGCTCATTGGCGCACCTCCTGGCGACGATGCTCCTGTGCCGGGAATTGGCCGCCGCCGCCCTCGCATCCTCCCTCGCAGCGCCGTACGTGCAGGACACGAAGCCGGATCCAGTGGGGCGCTCAACGTCGAGGTGCGCCCTAACGATGTGCGACTGATTGACCGTTTGCGGCGCTCCCTCGGGAGGCACCTCCTCGGCCGTGAGGACCACTTTACCCAAGGGGTCCGGAGAGGGCCGCGGCTCAAGAGGTCCCCTTCCCGAACACGCGAACTTGAGGAGATGACCTGCAGGTGTGTTGGTGGCGGTGAGTCTGTCGATCGCCCGTGATCGACCCGCAGGAGTCTTCCGCCACTGGAGGAGCAAACATGACAGGCGCAAGGCACACGACGGCACGCAGGCTGGCCCGCCGGGCATGGCCCGGCCTGTTGGCGTTACTGTGGGGTGTGCAGACAGCCGCGGCCCAGCCCGCGACGCGTGCATCCTGGATCTGGTACCCCGAGGAGCCCGCCGTTGAGGGCGTGGACCAGACGCGCTATCTGCGCTACGTCATGCGACTGCCCGCGGCGCCGGAGGAGGCGCATCTGCGCGCGCGCTGGGACGACTCCGCGAAGTTCACCGTGAATGGGCAGGCGCCGCCGACGCTGCGCCGGGAGGGTGCGGCGGGCGTCGTATACGACCTGGCGCCGCTGCTGCAGGCGGGCGAGAACGTGCTGGCGTTCGAGGTCCACAACGCGGTGGGCGTCGGCGGGCTGATCGTCAACGGAACGGTCACGATGCCCGACGGCGCGGTGGTGCGCGTGTTCTCGGACGAGACCTGGCGCGCCTCCCGCACGCCTGCGCCGGGCTGGGAGCTGCCGGGCTTTGATGACGGCGACTGGCCCGCGGCCGCGGTAGTGGGCAGCGTGTTCGCCCTGCCCTGGTACCGCCACCCGGCGTTCGAGATGGCGCCGTATCTCGAGCCCGACGAGATGGAGGCCTATCGCGCGTGGGCCGCCGAGCGCATGGCTCTGCCGCCGGGCCTGGAGGCTGAGGCGCCCGCGATCGCGACGCTCAGGCAGGAGCTTGGGCAGGCGGTGCTGCGCATCGACGGCCGGGCTCGTCCCGCGCTGATGTATCGCGGCACGATCGACCCGCTCACCGACCACGGGCGGCGCCAGATAGGGATCTTCCGCGACGCCGGCGTGCACGTCTATTCGGCCTACTACAACCTCGCGCAGTGTTGGCCCGCGCAGGACGAGTACGACCTCAGCCGCCTCGACGAGATCATCCGGGGCTACCTCGCCACCGATCCCGAGGCCCACATCCACCTCATCCTGCCCCTGACCATGCCGAACTGGTGGATGGACGCGCACCCCGACGAGATGGTGCGCTACGCGGCTGGGGACGACTTCAACAGCAGCGACGAGTCCCACCGCGTGCGGCGGCCGTCCCTCGCCTCCGAGGCGTGGCAGGAGGCGGCGATGGAGCTGTGGCGGCGCTGCATCACGCACCTTGAGAGCCGGCCGTGGGGCAGGCGCGTCATCGGCTACCAGCCCGGCTACGGCATCTACACCGAATGGCACTACTTCGGAAGCTGGACGAACCAGATGCCCGACACGGGTCCCGCGATGACGCGACACTTCCGCCTCTGGCTCGCCGAACGCTACAAGACCGACGCCCGGTTGCAGGCGGCCTGGCGCGATCCGGATGTCACCCTCGCCACCGCCACGGTGCCCGGAGTTGCGCCGCGGCTCGCAGCCGGGCCCCTCGGCCTGCGGGATCCCGCGCAGGGCACCTGGGTCATGGACTACTACCGCTGTCAGCAGGAGCTGACCGCCGATTGCATCGAGATGTTCTGCGCCGA
>JBNGDZ010000004.1:16552-18135 GCA_049975765.1 Armatimonadota bacterium | reverse complement strand
GGACGAGTACGGCCGGGCGCCGGATGAGGCGGCCACCATCGCAGTCATGAGGCGCATGATGGGCACGGCGTTGACGCACGGCGCCACGCTGTGGTGGTGCGACTTCGGCCCCGCCACGCGTGGCGGTTGGTACGACGACCCGGCGTTAGGAGCCGAGCTGGGCAGGCTCTACGATCTGGCCGCTCGCCGCCTGGAAGACGCCGCCTCCCGCGTGGCTGAGGTGCTGCTGGTGGCCGACCTGCCCAGTTGCTACCATCTCGGCGACGGCCCGGCCATGCGCACCCACTACGCGATGGTCGATCAGGTCACCGGCGCCCTCCACAGGACCGGCGCGCCCTTCGACGCCGTGCTGCTCGACCAGCTCGCCGATCTCGACCTCTCCCGCTACCGCGTCATCGTCTTCATGGGCTGCCTGCACGTTGACGCCGAGACGCGCGAGGTCGTCCGCCGCGCGGCGGAGGGGCGCAGCGTCGTGTGGCTCTGGGCCCCGGGCATCACGGACGGCGCGCGCTTCGGGCCGCAACTGGTCACCGACCTGACGGGCTTCGCCGTCGACCTCGAGGGCGAGGGCGTGGCCGCATCGGAGGCACTGGTGGAGGGCGATGCGGCGATCGTCCGCCACCTGCCCGAGGTGGCGCTGGACACGCTTGCCGTCACGGCCGCGGCGCCTGTCGCGGGCTTCTCCGATCCCGATAACTGGTATAACCCTCGCGACGCCGAGGCCATGGAGCGCTATACGGCGTTTGAGGTGACTGCCGAGGACGACGGTGTCGCATGGCGTGTCGGCACACACGACGCCTGGAGCGACGTGCACCTGCGCGCCGGGATTGAGGCCTGCGAGGGCGTGGGCGTGACGGTATGGGGCGAGGGCGAGGTAGTCAACGCGGCCCTGCGGGTCGTGGTCAAGGACGCCGAGGGAGCCGAGTACGTGAGCGCCAACCTCCCGGTGGAGCCCGCGCCCACCGAGCATCGCCTTGCGCTGAGCGGCTTCACGTGGGCACCCTGGGTCCGGGAGCAGAGCCGGCCCCTCCGGCTGCCGCTGACGGGCCTCAAGTTCGTGCTCAACGGGCTGGGGGGCGGGCGCGTTGGGACGCTGCATCTGCGCGACCTCACGGCCCTGGAGGGTGCGGTGCAGCGCCGCAGGGCGCGCCTGTGGAGCGGTCCCGCGCAGGGGCACGCATGCCTGACGGTGGCGCCCGAGCAGGGGCTGACGATTCTGGGCAGGCGACCGGTGACCTCAGAGGCGCTTGTGGCGATGCGCGGCGCGCCCGGCGCGCGGCAGGTCTTCTCCGCCCTCGCCTCCCTGCCCGTGCCGGTGATCGCCGCACTATGCGAGGAGGCGGGCGTCCATCGTTACGTCACGCGGCCCGATGTTATCGTGCAGGCCGACGCGGGCCTGCTCATGCTGCACACGGCGCAGGGCGGGCCGTGCGAGCTGCGCCTGCCGGCGCGCGAGGAGCTTGTGGATGCCTCGACGGGCGTCACGCTGGGCACGGGGACCGAGTTCGCCCTGGAGCTTGCGCCGTCGTCCACCCTGCTCCTGGAGCGCCGCCCGGCGAGGTGATCCAGCCGCAGCCGGGCGC
>JBNGDZ010000004.1:0-16542 GCA_049975765.1 Armatimonadota bacterium | reverse complement strand
CATACGAGACCTGCACGTCTCCTGAGACTGAACTTACGCTCTGACCTCAGGCCGGTGGGCACGATGATGTCCAGCAGGCCCTCGCGCATCCACGTGCGCCAGTCCACGCCCGGCTCCAGGGCGCCGCAGTGGGGAGCTCGACGATCGGCTCGATCTCTCGGTTCTGCTGCTCGCCCACCTCGTCGAGCATCGCGCGCACGTCGCGGATCAACTGCCTGCCGATGGCCGGGTCGCGATCCCCGAAGTGCGGCGGGTAAAGGGCGAAGTCCACCGTCACGGCGTCCACAGCCTTTTCAGCCACCTCCCGCAGCACCGCCAGCTTGAACTCGCGCGCCTCCTGGTGCTTGAGGTCAAGGTGCGCGGTGGCCCCGGCAATCCTGTACTCCGGTGCTCCGGATGCTGCTTGTTGAGTGAGCCTACCAGGAGCACCCACGTCTACCAGTTCTCGGGGTCGGCCGGCCCGTACTCATGGTCCATCTGATAGCGCGCCGCAGGCCAAGCCTGGCTCGCTCGCCGACCTCCGATCTACTGGCCGAGCGCCTGGGCCGCCGCCTGCAGGATCTGGCTCTGCGAGAGGGCAGCGCCGTAGATGCGCACGTCGTCGATTAGACCCCGGAAGGGGTAGGCGACCCTTCGGGTGGAGAGATACCTGCCGAGAACCAGCGGCCGGGGCTGGGGGGCGATTGCGGCGGTGACCTCGGTGATGGCCCTCTCCGCGGCATTCACGTAGACGCGCATGGCGCGCCCGTCGTAGCTGCCGGCCACGTGCGCCCAGTGACCCTCTGGAACGCAGAAGCGCTCGGCGGCGCACACAAGCTCCTGCTCGCTCCCGTCTCCGATGCGGAACTGCAGCGACTTGGCGGCCAGCAGCAGCCGGAAGCCGCGGAGCGGATACCTGTTATCTCGGGCCTGCTCGCGCTGGTGCCCGATGATCTCCTGGTAGTCGGAGAGGCTGTCGAAGCGCACCCAGGCCATGACCGTCACTCCATCCGCCAGATCGAAGGGCTCGCACCGCACTATCACACAGTGGCCCTCATCCGGGCGAAGCTTGAGGGCCTGCCCGGCGATGCCGGGCACGACCTCGGGCAGTGATCCAGTGCCTGCCAGGGTGCCATCGCGCTCTCCGACACGGTCTCGGACGGTGTCCCCGACGACATCCTCAAAGTCCCAGTGTGCCAGCGGACTCGGGAGCGCCCGGGCATCGCGTGGCTCCTGAGGAATGCACAGCGACCGCGGCAGCAGCAGCGCGAGGCCCAGAATCGCCGCCCGTCGAGCCCGGGCCAGCATCATCGCTCGTAGCCCTCCACCTCATAGATCAAAAAGCCCTCGCCACGCTGCCCCGTGACGGTGATTCGTATCGCCTCGGTGCGCGCCGGCTCGAAGCAGATCTCGTCGGGAACGTGGTCGCGTGGCTGCGCCGTCGCGACTGTGCGCCACCCGGACTCCTCCGAGACCTGTACTGTGCACTCGGCCACCTGGAGGGTGTGGAGGACCAGCCGTCCCAGGGCCGCGGGCCGCCTCAACCGCAGCTCCAGCCATTGCGGGAGCGGCTCGTCGGCCTCCGCCGTCCAGCCAGGCGGAATGGGCCAGGCTTCGGGCAGCGACTCGGCCGTAAGCCCGTCCACGACCGCCTGCAGCACGCCCACCTTCCGCCGGCCCAGCCGAGTGCCGCGGCTGGAGCAGGCGATCTCCGTCCCGGCGCTTTCATGGAGCAGATTGCCGGGCTTGGGAGCCCTGAGGCGGTCGATCTCGGCCTGCGTGGCGGCCACCGTGGGTCTGTCAGCCGCGTCGGCGTCGGTGGTGTAGAGATGCACCCCGTACCGCTGGAAGCGGTCGCTGAAGACGCCGTCGGTCACCGGGATGAGCCTCTCCTCGGACACCACGTGCAGGACCTGTGAGCGTGTCTCCGGGAATGCGAACTCGACGCGCTGAGGCTCCTTTGCGGTCGAGCAGGCCAGCAGGTAGAGATGGTCCCTAACGGCACGAACTGAGGCGCAAAAGTGCTCCGGCTGCTGCGCCGTGACCGTCACGGCCTTCGGCCGGTCCCTCGCAACCACCACATCGCGCAGATCCCGGACCTCCCCGGCCACAAAGTCCATCCCCAGCCGCACATCCGGCCACCAGCGCTCGCACTTGTAGGCCACGACACCGGTTGCGCCGTGGATGAGGGCCTGCCATACCATGTTGCGCAGCTCCCGGAAGTTGGGCTCCCGGTGGTTGGCTCTGCCGCTGACGAGCTGCCAGTTGAAGGCCTGGGGCGTGACCCAGACCGCCTTTCGGCCGCCGGCCACGCGCAGGGCCGTATCGACACGGTCGCCGACAAGGCCGATATCGCGCGCCGGCCCGCCCCGCCACAGGAAGCCCGGGTAGGGGTCCGGCATGAGGATATCCGCCGCATCGCCGTACTCCGCCAAAGCGGATGCCCGCTGGCAGACGATCACGCACGGGTGATAGGGGTCCTCCTCTGCGCAGATGCGATATACGCTCTCCGCACGCCCCACAGGCCCCCCCCAGCATCCCGGCTCATCGAAGGTGTAGTAGCCCAGAATCGCGGGATGGTGGCGGATGGCGCGAACCCGAGCCCGAATCGCCTCCGCCTCGCCGTCTGTCAGTGGCTGCTGGACGGCCGGCTTCATCCACTGCGAGTCCTGCGTGTAAGGGTAGAACATGATCTTGAGGCCGGACTGGTCTACCTCGTCGAGGTATGCAAGCAGCTGCTCGTCATCCCTGTACTGAGCGCTGTACCACTGTGTCGCGTTGTGGCCCGCTGCGCGCAGCTCATTCCGCCACTCCGGCGCCACGGAGAAGAAGCCGAAGGCAACGAACGGCTCCCCGTTGTAGAGCACCACGCCGTCATCGCGGATACGCCACTCGTGCTCGACCTCAGGGAGCTTGCGGACGGCGGTGCTGGCCGTCGCAAGGGCCTCTTCGGCCTCGAGGGCCGGCACCAGCGCGACCTCCAGAGCATACTCCCCCTCGGCCAGAGCCGGCACCGGAAGCTCGAGCAGCACCTCCGGGGCGGCCGGCGCTTCGACGTCCGCCACCACCTGCCGGCTTTCAGCGCTGACCAGGCGCCCGCGTATCAGGCAGTCCTCAAGCCGCTCCCGGGGAAGCGCCACATGGGCCGAGGCCACGATCCTCCGCAGATCCTCGGAGGCGTAGATGTTGCCCCTGTAGTGGGGCTGGAGCACTTCAACCGCCAGCGGCGTGTAGTCCACCAGGTGCGGGAAGGCGGCCCGCGCCAGGGTTCTGTCCGGGTGCAGCCGGTCGTAGAGCCTGACGCGCAGCAGTGCCCGTCCATCCTCCACGGCAAGGCCGCGCACGTCGATTCCGGCGCTCTGCCCCGCGTCCAGGCCTCCCAGAGCGCGGCTGGGATCGCCCTCTCCGTGGCTGACCTCCAGTCCCACGAACCGGAACTGGCCGGTCATGTTCGTCACCTGAAGCGACAGGGACTGGCGCAGGCCCTCGGGCCCGGAGACGGTCGTGACGTCAGACGGCTCGCTGATGGCCCACAGGTAGGGCTGCAGATTCGCTCCTTGCAGTCGCAGAGGCGCAAACTGATCGGGCTTGTGATAGGACCCGGCCAGCGGCACGTACGAGGACATCTCGCTCTCGGCGGAGCGGCGGTTGCGAGTGATGTTGAGGCGCCACCGTGTTGGGGCGGCGGGATCGTAGCGCCATTCGCTGAATGGAATGCCCAGCTCCATGGTCCAGGCCCCCTCTGCTACCCGCGCGGCCACCTGAGCCGCCCCATCCCACTGTGATAGCTCCACGCTATCGGGCCCGACCACCTCCGCGTCATAGAACGCGCCGCGGCAGTTGCAGGCGTAGTGGAAGTAGCCGTCGGACCCGGGGTCTGGATCCACCATCAGCTCGATCGAGTCCCCCGCCCAGAGCTTGCCGTCGTGGCCGGCCTCGCTGGGTGCGAGCCCCTCGGGAGCCGGCTCATCTGCCGATAGACCGAAGTAGACGTGCCCATCATCGAAGCGGACCTTGAAGTGGGTCTGGACTGAGGCCGGCCTGTCGGGGGCGTCGAACACCCGGAAGTCGTCGTGCCATGTGCCCTCTGACCACGCCGGCTCATCGAGCAGGCCGTCCACCACGATCCCCTCGGCGCGCGTGGCAGTGACGTCTCGTGCCGGCTGGCTCAGGCACGCGCTGGCGCCGAGCGTCAAGACCCAGGCGATCGTCTGGCGTCGGACGGCGAGCGCGAGGCGCACCGCGTTCATCCCCTCTCGCATTGCGCTGGCGGACGGTCGCCCGGCACGTGGGAAAAGCCCGGGAAGTTGTAGACCGCCACCGTGGGGAGGCCGGCCAGCGCCGGTCCGTAGTCGCTCATGCCGCCGACTACCAGAACACCATCGTAGTCGTCCTGGTGCTGCCGCAGCTCGTCCATCACGGCATCGAGCTGAGTATCGGGTCTTGAGACGTCTCTGGGTGTGAACTCGACTCCCTCGCACCGCTCCCGCAGCTGGCGCAGGAAGTCATCGTTGGTCGTGGGCGTAAGGGTCTCGGACTCGAAATGCTGAACGCCGGCGTCCATGAACACCGTATAGAGCCTGGTCTGCTCCGCAGACATGTCTGGCCTCTCCCTGTCGGCCGGATTACCGCTCACGATGTACGCAATTAGACTCGGGGCCCGTCGCGACGATCAGTATCGCTCATCACAGATCCTTCTCGACCACCTCGTAGCCCATCAGCTTTGCCAGGTTCTTGAAGCGCTCGCGGTGGTCGCCGTAGAAGGCCACACGATGATTGCCGAAGGTGCGCCAGTCGAGGTTCTTGAGCAGCTTACGGGCGTCGGTGTCGATGGCGAGCTTGGTCCTGCACAGTATGTCGTACCAACCGGGAAAGAGCTTCTCCCCATCCACCGTCTGTCCGGAGAACAGCGAGAGCTTGCGGTCGTGCACGCTGACCTTGGCCACCGTGACGGTCTCCCCGGCGGGGAGCAGCACCTGCACAGAGGCGCCGCCTTTCTCCTGCTCCTCGACGGGCCACTGAGGCAGATTGCGTATGACGTAGGGCACGCGGCGCTCATCGCCCCAGGGGTTGAACGGGCACTCGCAGTGGCCTATGTAGGCCTTGGTGTTGTCCTCGTCGACGATGTAGTCGCCGTTGAAGCCCGTGCTGCCGGTGATAAAGAAGCCGAGCTGCTGGGTGATAAGCGAGTCAACGAGTGTCTCGGAGGTGGCCACGAAGCCGTCGGTGCACAGTTGCGAGGAGGGCAGGCCCTGGGACGGGATCGGCCCGTCCTTGTAGCCCATGAACACGCCGTAGCCCTCGGTGGTGATGGCGTCCGACTCATACTCATCGAGCATCTCCCGCATAACCAGGTAGAGCTTCGCCGAGTCGCGTATCTGCGTCTCGTTGGTGCCCTCAACGCCCGTTGCATCCTCGATCCATTCCTCTGCCACCCGGGCAGCGTGCGCGTCATCGACCTCCTTCATCCTGGCGACCATCTCGCTCTGCGGTCGTGCCACGGCCTCGACACCGAGGCTCTTCAGGTTCGCCAGATAGCGCTCCTGATACGCGTCCCAGCCCTCGGCCTCAAGCTGCAGGGCCGTAGGCTCGTACTGGCCGAGGACCGGCCTGTCGGTGATGATCAGCACCCTGCGGCCCTTCATTCTGGCGACTGCCTGCACCGCGCGTATCTCGTCCGCAATGTGGTCCAGCCTGGCTAAGAACGTAGCCTCGGATGCGTCCGGGATCACGGGGAGGGTAGCGGTCAGGACCCTCTCGCCCTCGTACGCAACATAGGGGTACTGCCACTGGCTCCACAGTGGGTAGACGGCGACAATCGGCAGGTCCATCTCCAGCAACCCACCGGGAAGGTCACCGAAGTACAGCACGCCGTCGAGGTCATCCGCCTCGCTCTGAATGTTCTGCAGCGTAGTCGCTGCGTCTTCGACGTCCGTCTGTCCCACAAACCGCACACCCCGACAACGCTCCTGAACGGCCCGCAGCATCTCCCCGTTGGTGAGAATATGCTGCTGCGGATGGTGCAGGGGGTAGGTCTGGGTGCTGCCGAACAGCCCGCTGGAAGAGAACGCCACGTAGATCCTGACATCCCACTGTACGGGGGTTGCACTTGCGACCACCGTTCGGCCTCCTCAGTGTGTCTGTCATCACGAGCACAGGTCATGTCGTCCGGCGGTGCGCTCCACAAAGCGTTTCTGTCCGGCTACATTCCGACAACATACAAGAGCAGCCCCATGAGCAATGCGGGCACTGTTGTCGTGACGGTGAGACGCAGCGCAGTGCGCGGGCTCATGGCGATGATCGGGAACAGCGCGTCTCCGTCCTGACTGAGCGTGTGGGCCACGAGCGCGGAGAACGGGATGACGCCCTCGGTGTAGAGCGTGACGACGATGATCTGTGGCCCGCACCCGGGAATGAGACCGATGCAGGCGGTGACGATCACCGGCAGAACACCCGCGTGCGCCACAAGGGCCTGCAGATCAAGCTGAGCCGAGTGCATGAACAGCTCATAAGCGCCATAGGCCACGAAGACCCAGAAGGTAACGAATGCAGTCTCGTGAGCATCGTGAATGAAGGTCTCCTTCAGTGACGCGACCTTCTCCTCAAGTTCGGCGTGGGTATCGTCGGCGACTGTGTGGCGCCCCGCGATCAGCCATATGACCGAAAGCACGAAACCTGTCAGCCCCACCAGGCGATTGAGATCGAAACCGATCCACTCCACCACATTACGTTGCGTGAGGATGATGATGCCCAGGATGAAGCCGATCGCACACACAATCCAGTAGAGTCCATATCCTCGATGCGTGATCTCATACCCGACAGTTCCGGGCATCTCGTGCCCTTCGGGGTGCAGCGCCCGCCCGACGCTATCGCCGGGCAGGTGACCGAGATGAGGCCATTCCCCGGACTCCGGTCCGTCGGCGCTCACAACTTGAATGTGCTGGGGTTGAACGCGACCGGCTCCGACACCGCATGCGTCGATCGCGTAGCCGACGCCAATGCCGACCACCAGCGCGATGAGGTGAATGCAAATGGCTTGCCGCGGCATCCTGGCAATGATGACGAATGAGGAATCACCCATGGTCGCGATCAACGTCGCGACCACCGTCCCATATGTCACCGTTCCCCTGAGGTACAGCGGCATCACGAAGATGGCGCCACCACAGCCCGGCGAGGATCCCAGCAGGGCTCCTATCGGGACCTGGAACCGTTCGTGCCGCCTGATCGCGTCGATCACCCCTCCAGCGGCTCTGTAGTTGAGGTAACCAAAGAACAGCAGCATCGCGCCGACAAAGACGCCAACCTGAAGAAAGGCGCCTTCCGCTGCATCCAGGAGAATACGGACGAGATCGTTCATGCTGGCGGCCGCCCCGCGCTCGGGTTGTGCCTGCTCATCAACTCAGGTCGCTGCTGCATCTTCTCCCGGATGTCGGAGCAGTCGCAGGGCCAGTGGATGGCCTCTGAAACGGACGAGTAGTGCCTGTCGTCCTCACGCAGATCCCCGATGGGCGCGGCCCGCACGATGGACTCCTCGTCCTGCTCCAGCACATGAGCGGGGAAGCGGGCAGACATGTCCGACTCAAAGGCCACCATCTCACAGCCCAGATGCTCCGCCGAGCTCATCTGTCCCGTTAGGCCCTCATCATGCCAGCGCTCAATGGCGGTGACCCGTGGACTGCCGTCAACGGCTGCTCGATCTGCCTGCTCGTGGCGCAGAGCCGGCGCGATGCGCTCTCGTGACGTCATCCTCGTCACCGCTTCACCTGTGAGGTCAGCTTCCGGCATGAGCTGACTGTGCGGCGGCGTTTGCCACATGGTGCGCCCTTCAGTCGCCAGATTCTCAGCTAGACTTGACAAGCCCGAGACCGGTCAATACTATACGAGCGACCCTTGCACATATGCGCATATGACTATAGCACGCCGTGGGGCAATGTCAAGAAGGAGCACGAACAGCCGATTCGTCGGGCTGAAACGAGGAGGGATGAGATGGTCGAGTTCGCTGAGGATTACGAAAAGCTGGCCGGGGTCTTCGGCGCACTCGCGCACCCACTGAGGCTGAGTCTGATCGCGAATACCCTGGAGGGGAAGCTGTGCGTGCGGGATCTGGGAGAGATGCTGGATCGGAGCCAGCCGAACATCTCCCAACACCTTGCCGTGCTTCGCGAGCGTGGACTGGTCACGGCGGAGCGCAAAGGCAAGCGAGTCTGTTACAGGCTCACTGACGAGTGCCTGACGCAGGTCATTCGCCTGGCCGCGAAGTGCTGCGACTAAGCGAGGAGGTGCCTCTCCCAGCGCGAAGCCGTTCACGATACGAGGTTGACTGCCATTGAAAACATGGGACGGGTGCGGGAGCAGTGCTCACGTGCGAAACTCCGCGTACCTTGCCCACGGGCACAGTCGCCGCTTGGTTGCCTGAGCAGCCCACCGTGTCCGGTGGAGGGGCCGATAGCAGCCACCGTGACGCCGCATGATACGCGAACTTCCGCCACCGAGCAGTAGCTTGACCTGACCAGTTCCGCCTGTTTCACTATCGACCTAGGGAGAATAGACCATGATCGCGTACGGACCGGTTCCATCGAGGCGTCTTGGCCAGAGCCTGGGAATCAACAACATCCCGCCAAAAGCCTGCACCTACTCATGCGTATACTGCCAGGTGGGGCGCACCCTGAAGATGCAGTCACAGCGCACCACGTTCTACGACCCGGACGAGATCTACGCGGAGGTGACCGGCAGCGTCGAGCGGGCAACCGCAGCGGGCGAGCGCATCGACTACATCACGTTCGTGCCCGACGGCGAGCCGACGCTGGATGTCCATCTCGGCGAGGAGATAGAGATGCTACGCCCCCTCGGCAGGAAGGTCGCCGTGATCACCAACGCCTCCCTGATCTCGCGGCCGGATGTCGCGGAGGAGTTGATGAGGGCTGACTGGGTCTCCGTGAAGGTTGACACGGTGCGAGAGGAGACCTGGCGCAGGCATAACCGGCCCCATCGATCCCTTGACCTGGACACCATCCTCGATGGCCTACTCAACTTCGCAGATGCCTTCACCGGAGAGCTTGCGACCGAGACGATGCTCGTCGCCGATCTCAACGACAGCGACGGCCATGCCAGGGAGGTGGCCGACTTCTTGCGAGATCTCTCCCCCTCCAAGGCATATGTGTCCATCCCCACGCGCCCTCCGGCGGAGGACTGGGTGCGCCTGCCCAGCGAACACACCATCAACCGCTACTACCAGATCATCGCGGGCGCGGTGGCCGGCGCTGAGTACCTCATCGGCTACGAAGGAGATGCATTCGCCTCCACCGGTAACGTGGCCGAGGATATACTGAGCATCACCGCCGTTCATCCCATGCGCCAGCAGGCGGTCCAGAACGTACTCGAACGCACCGGCGCTGACTGGGCTACGATCGAGGAGCTGGTTGAGCGGAACAAGCTTATTGAGACAGATTACGAAGGACACACCTACTACGTGAGGCGAACGTCTGCGCAACGCAGCCACTGAGCGACTGACACGCAGCGACGCGGAGGTCTTCATGAGGATCGCGGTTGCGTCGAACTCGGACGACATCGACACCGGACGAGTCACGAGGCTGGGGACCTGCAGCCACCTGCTCATGGTCGACTCCGAGACCATGGAGTATGAGGCGATCCCGACCTCGCCGGCGCAGCAAGGACGCGGAGCGGGGATACGCATGGTCACACTGGCCGCCGGTCATGGGGCCGAAGCGATCATGACCACACACGTATCACCGCGCATGGAGGCTGCCCTGCAGGGAAGTGGCATCGGCCTCGTAATCGGGGATCAGCGCACGGTTCGGGAGGCAGTGGAGGAGCATGCAGGGCAGAGCCGGCCGCCTACCGCTGAGGAGGCCGCATCTCTCACACACGCGCTCCAGCAGTCGTTCAGGCAGTTCCGACGCATGCTCCCGGTTCTGCTTGGGGTCATGCTTCTCGCAGGCCTGTTGAAGGCATTCGTCTCGCCGCAGGCGCTGGAGTCGGTCTTCACGGGGCGCCCATTCGCCGACACGCTCTGGGGCGCTGTCTCGGGCAGCATCTTCGGCGGCAACGCGGTCAACAGCTACGTCATCGGCGCCGCCCTGCATGATGCGGGCGTCAGCCTCTTCGCGGTGACGGCGCTGATCGTCACCTGGGTCACGGTGGGGCTGATCCAACTTCCGGCGGAGGCGGCAGCGCTCGGGACCCGTTTCGCGGTGCTGAGGAACCTGGTCGCATTTGGCGTCTCACTGGGTGTGGCGATGCTCACCGTGCTGGTAGCGAGGTGATTCGCGTGAACCACGCCAACGGCAGCGCGGAAGCGGACACCCCTCAACGCGGCGGGGCCTGGCGGATGGCGGTGTTCCCGCTGGCCGTCCTCATCCTATACGCGGTCCTGTATCTGATCATGCCCGATCGGACCCTCAGAGCGCTGATGGCAAGCGCACAGATTCTCATCCAGGTCGCGCTGCCGCTGTGTGTCGCCTTCGTCCTGATGGTGCTGCTGAACCTCTTCGTGAAGCCGGCACACGTGTCGCGCTTTCTGGGCAGCGGGGCGGGGCTGAAGGGCGTCGGCATCTCGACGCTGGCGGGGATGATCTCCACGGGCCCGATCTACGCGTGGTATCCGCTGCTCAAGGACCTGCGGGAAAGAGGCGCCTCCGACTTCCACATCGCGAACTTCCTGGGCAATCGCGCGGTGAAGCCGTTCCTGCTGCCGGTCATGGTCTTCTACTTCGGCTGGGGATACACCGCCGTACTCAACCTCCTGCTGATCTTCGGAGCCATCTTGATCGCCGCCATTGTGAGCCTTCCGGGCGAAAGGCCCCAAATGCGGCAGTAGTGCGCAATGACTCTCGGCAGCGAGGCGGGCAGACACGGTATCATGGTCACGGCCTGCGTCCTGGTGATGACGATGCTGATCGAGTACATCGACGTGCTCACCCCGGGGGGCTGGGCGCGGGATCTCCAACGTGGCCGGTTGGGGAATGCTCCGGGGTGGAGCGGTACGTCACCGCCCCGACGGTCCACACCCACATGCGTGGGGCCTCCACCACCCAGCCCCCACCTCCGCGATGGCATCCGCAGGGGTCAGTGCTGCAGTAGAACGTATGTCGGCTCGGGCCGCACCAGCAGGCTGTGGGGCTCCAGTGGAAGGTCCGCTCCCACAATGTCCCACGCGCCGACAGCGTCCTGAAACTCATATGTCGCCGTTGTGCCCGTTCGCGTCCACGCCACCACCAGTGGCCCGCGTGGCGTCCTGAAGTGGTGCAGCCACAGGTCGCCGGTGGGTCGCTCGGTGCCTTCGAACGTGGCGCCGTCGAGTAACCAGGTCATCGTTGCATAGGCTGCGACGACGGGCCGTGGCTGGCCGTCGCCCTCGACGAATGAGTCCCAGGTCTTGGCGACAGGTGAACCGTCCACAGCGAAGTTGTAGTAGAGGAAGCGCTCGACGCCAGCCGCCCACTGAGCAATGTACTGGCGCACGGCCAGCACTGCCACTGCCTCGGCGGAAAGCGGATCAACGTTATCCGGTGCGACGGGCCTGTAGCTGATGACCGGTGCGGGGTTGAAGGTGCCTCCCTCGGAATTGATGATCGGGATCTGGCGCCCGGCGTCGCGCATGATGGACTTTACCCGTGTGACCGCGTCCGCGACCGCGTCCTGCTCCTCGTCCATGGGGAGCGGATGCAGATGCGAGTGGTAGAAGTGGAAGCTGAGGACATCCATCAGCTCGAGGCCGCCGAGGCCAATGACCTCCCGGGTGAAGGCCAGCGCGTCCGTGCCCTCCGAGAACAGACCCGCCACGGAGCCGCCGATCACGGTCGCCTCCGGATCGATGCGCTTCACGATCGGATACGCGTGCTCCAGCGCCTCGACGTGCAGCTCAGCGCGTCGTCCTCCGTGGGCCTCCTCCATCCACCACCGCAGGTTCGGCTCGTTCTGCACCTCCCAGACGTCTATCCGGTCGCGGTAGCGCTCGACAACGCGAGCGACGTACTGCTCCCATGCCTCCCAGTAGCCGGCCATCCCCCGCTGCGCCCAGTCCGGAGCGCGCTCGAACATGCCGACGATCGAGAACCCCTCATCGACGAGTCTCTGCACCTCCTCGTCCCGCCAGCGCCACTGGTCATCGTCGGGCTCGACGGTCCGCCATACCGTCAGGTATGGGGGCCACAGCCGGACCCACCGGGCCCCGACGGCCGCCGCCAGGTCGGTGTGGACCGGCCCTGCCTGGAAGTGGGCGCCGAATGGCGATGTCTGGGCGGTGCCGCTGCGCTGGGTCGGCGGCAGGATGCAGAAGGTGCTCTCGTTGCGCAGCGCGCGCCCGTCCGCCTGCCATCGCAGTGACGCGTGGTAGAAGCCCGGTGGCAGTTCCGGCAGCTCCACGTCCGTTGCGGCCCGACCCGGGGCCGGGGTCCATCGGCCCATCGCGACGACGTGATCCCAGTAGTCTCTGATCTGCCACCGAAGCACAGGAGCATCTCCGCCGGGCACCGATGCCAGCAGTCGGACCGTTGGCCGCTCGGCACCGTGGTAGCGACCGGCAGGGTAGCGATCGGGCACGATTGCGGCGCGCGTGATGGGGCGGGCAGCGGAGGGGTGGTCCTGGCGTATGACGACGTCGTCCACCCACAGCGGCCCCGGTCCCGTGAAGGTCAGGTATATGAATGCGTGCGGTTCGCCGGGCCGGAAGGCCACGTGCCCCTCGGCCTCCATCGTCATCCACTCGGTGCCGACCCGCTTCGTGGCGCTGCAGTATATGGGCATCGCGTGCTTCCGCGACATGTAGCGCGCGGTCAGCTCCACATCGGTCGGCTGGCCGGCTCGCACGCGGCACGATACTCTGATCGGCCGGCCCGGACTTACAGGGATCACGTCGCTGACGACGGCCTTGGGGAGGCCGGCGGCAACAGACACCTTCAGACACGGGTCGCCGGCGATGTCCTCGACTGAGAATGAGGCGTCGTGCACGGTGTCCCAGCCACGTTCGCCCAGCCAGTTCGCCCGGCCGAGATCGAAGCTGCCGTTGTGAAGGAGATTCCCCTCGACCGGCGCCCCGCTCGCCGCAGCCACCTCGTCTGCCGTGAGCTCAGCCACCGAGGCATCGTCCACGTAGAGCGTGCCGAGGTAGTCGCAGCGCACGAAAAAGCCCGTACGCGGATCGCTCACGGTGGAGGTGAAGAGGAAGTCCACCTCCCGCCAGTGCGGCCCGGCGACGACGGTCTCGTACATGTACTTCGTCCACGGTTCGCCTCGCAGACGCAGTATGACTTCAATCGGCATCGTTCGGTCCGCGCGGACGGCGGCACGGACGCGGTAGACCCGGCCCTCCCGCAGGTTCACGTCATCCTCGGCGAGAAGCTGCAGCGCCCCGTGATGAGCGTGGCCGGTGCGTCGGGGGGTGATGAAGCCGATACGCTCGATCGTCGCGCGCTGGCAGGAAGCGCCCGAATGAACGTTGTCAGTCTCCCGCCCCCACGTGATCTCGATTGGGCCTTTCGAGGAGTAGGAGTTGTCCACCCAGCCGCTCGCGATCCCCGTGCGGCCGAAAACGCCCTCGAACTGCCCGTTTGCCAGCATGTTCGTGGCAGCCGCTGGCCACAAGCTGCATGCCATGATACCCAGCAGCGGCAGCACTCTCATTCAGTTACCTCCGTCCGGCCGCCCCGCTCGGGACGTGCCGACGCGTCCTCGCCATCCGGCGTGCCGTCCCCCCTCGATGCGCCGGTGGTCATGCTTCCTTCATCGCTCCTGACGGACCTGCACATGGCGCCTGACACGCGATGAGCTTTTTCGACCGTGCCTTCTCGACCTCCGGTGCGATCGCGCCTTCCGCCGGATGCAAGCGCACATCATCGTACTGGCCCAGCCCACCGGTGGTAGATCTGATCGGTCATGACACCTGCCCCGTCTGAGGGATCCCGGTCAGACACGTGTGTCATTGCGAGACCTCGTCCGGAGGAAGTGCGGAGCGAAGCCGCGAAGTCCCCAGTCCACCAAGGGCCGGCGCTGTGGGCCCGGTGGCCGTGCGGCGAAGGAGGCGAACGCAGGCCGGGAGATCTAGGGCGTGTCTGTGCATCAGGGAGTCTGTTGACGGGCTGAGGGCGCCAGCAGGCGTTCAGGCCGCGGGTGCAGCGGCCGCAGGCGCTTCATTCTGACTTGTCCCACGAGTGGGGTCGGGAGCTGTGCGTGACAGAACAGGCCGCCCAGATCATGAAGGAGCCGATTGAGAGAGGTCATTCCGGGAGACAAGGAGAGACGACTCAATGCACACCCACGAACCCCCGCCAGAGAACGCAGTGGTGCTGTTCGACGGTACTGACCTGAGCGCGTGGCATAAGAGGGGCAACGAGCCGGCGACCTGGGAGGTGGCGGACGGCATACTCAGCTGCAACGCCACAGGCAACATCATCAGCAACGAGCTGTTCGAAGACTGCCGCGTGCACGTGGAGTTCTTCATCCCGGCCGAAGGCCCCGGGAACTCCGGTGTCTACCTGCAGGGGCGCTACGAGGTCCAGGTGCTGGCTCACGACCGGCCCGACCTGCCGGGCGTGAAGATGTGCGGGGCTATCTACAATCTGCACCCCCCGTTGCAGCAGGTCGAGCAGGAGCGCGAGAGCTGGCAGAGCTTCGACATCGTGTTCCGCGCGCCGCGCACTGATGACGACTGCAACAAGACCGAGAGCGCCCGCATCACCGTCTTTCACAACGGAAAGGTCATCCAGAATAATGTGGAGATCCCCGCTCCGACCGGTGGGCACCTCGACGAGGATGAGGGCACACCCGGGCCGCTCATGCTCCAGGACCACGGCGGCAATCCGGTGTCCTTCCGCAATGTGTGGGCGGTGCATCTGTAAGGAGAATCTGTCAGCCGCGCTCGCGCCCCGCCTGTCAGGACAAAGGCGGCGCTACCGAGCGCGAAGGCCCGGTGCGACCCTCGCATGGCCAGGGCCTGCTCCCAGAAGAGCCCACGGCCGCTACTCAACGCTGGGAAAGACGCGCCGGGGGCTGAGCGACAGCGCCGGGAGCCCCGCCTGCCGGTATGGTGCGAAGTCCTCAAGCGTCCCGGGGTCAGCCTCGGTCAGTTGCACCGACCACACTCACGGGACGGCGTCCGCCCACAGCGTAACCGGGCCTACATTCTCGCCCGTCCCGCGGTTGCAGCGATCTCCCCCTGGGGATCGCGGAGCACCGGGGCTTCCATACAGGTACATGGCGTTTCTGCGCGGGGGGGCCGGTGCCCTACTCCACCGCCCTCCACCGCAGCGTCGGCTCGCGGGCGGCCTTCACCTCATCGACGCGCCTCACGGGAGTGCGTTGCGGCGCGTCGTGGAGACGCTCCGGGTGCTCTCGCGCCTCGTGGGCGATCTGCAGCATGACGGCGGTGAAGCGCTCCAGCGCGCTGCGGCTCTCCGTCTCGGTCGGCTCGATCATCAGCGCCTCGTCCACGATGATCGGGAAGTACATCGTCGGCGGATGGATGTCGTAGTCCAGCAGTCTCTTGGCCACATCCGCGGCCCTCACGCCCGTCTCCCGCAGCAGGGTCCTCGCCGACAGCACGCACTCATGCATACACGGGCCGGGATAGGGCAGGTCCCACTCGTCCTGAAGCATGTGCATGACATAGTTCGCGTTAAGGACGGCGTCCTCGCTGACCGTGCGCAGGCCCTCGGCGCCCATCGACAGGATGTACGCCCACGCCCGCACCGCTACCAGGAAGTTCCCGTAGAAGGCCTGCACCTTGCCGATGCTCTCGGGCCTGTCCCAGTCCCACGCCAGACTGCCGTCCTCGCACTCGGCCAGCCGTGGGACGGGCAGGAAGCGCTCCAGCTCCGCCGTCACGGCCACCGGACCCGATCCGGGCCCCCCGCCTCCGTGGGGCGTGCTGAAGGTCTTGTGCAGGTTCACCTGCACCGCATCGAAGCCCATGTCGCCGGGCCGAGCATAGCCCATGATGGCGTTCAGGTTCGCGCCGTCGCAGTAGAGCAGCGCCCCGGCCTCGTGCACGAGCCGCGCTATCTCCAGCACATCGCTCTCAAACAGGCCGAGCGTGTTGGGGTTGGTGAGCATCATGGCGGCCACATCGTCGCCGAGGGCGTTCTCCAGCTCGGCGAGGTCCACGCGGCCGTCATCTCCGGATTCGAGCGCCGTCACGGTGTAGCCGCAGCGGGCCACTGAGGCGGGGTTCGTGCCGTGCGCGGTGTCCGGAACGATGACGCGGCTGCGCGCCGAGCCGCGGCTGTCATGGTATGCCCTGAACACCCGCAGGGAGGTGAACTCGCCGGCCGCCCCCGCCGGCGGCTGCAGCGACACCGCGTCCATGCCCAGGATCGCCGCCAGCCAGCTCTCCAGCTCGTGCATCAGCCGCATGGCGCCCTGCGCCGCCTCCTCCGGCATCTCCGGGTGCAGCCGCGCCCAGCCGGCATCGGAGGCGATGCTCTCATGCACCTTCGGGTTGTACTTCATGGTGCAGGAGCCCAGGGGGTAGAAGTTGGCATCAACGTTGAAGTTCTCAGCGGCCAGTCGGGCGAAGTGCTGCGCGATCTCCGGCTCGCTGACCCGGGG
>JBNGDZ010000003.1:52094-69419 GCA_049975765.1 Armatimonadota bacterium | reverse complement strand
ACCGGAGCGGGGCGGGCGCCCAGCGCCCCGCACAGAACTCGCTCGGTGGCCGCGTCGCGCTCCCGCAGCCAGGTCAGGGCAGGCGTTCCCTGCAGCCGCACGAGGCCCTCGACGTCCTCCAGTGCGTTGCGCTCCCTGGCCTCACCCCACTCGTCGAAGGCACCGCTCGCGCCGGTAGCAATCACCAGCCCCCCGGCAGCCGCGTACTCGGCCAGGCGGCGGGCGGCGGTATCCGAGATGCAGGCTGCGCCGGGCAGCAGCAGCGCGGCGTAGTCCGACAGGTCGCCGGCCTCGACGTCGTTGTCGAAGATGAAGCGGAAGGGCAGATGGTTCTCGGTGAGCATAAGCCACGCGCCGAGGATGGTATCGCGATAGTCCTCCACATTCGTGGTGTCCGGGATGTGTCCCCAGAAGTCGTGCGTGTTCTGCGACAGCAGCACCCCGATGTGCCGCATCTCGTCCTGGCTGAAGAATCGCTCGCGCTCGCGGACGGCCTCGTGGATGCGCACGCCGGCGGCGGGCGGCTGGATGTGCCCGCCGTGCCAGGGCGTGGTGCCGTAGGTCAGCGCCCCGAGCATGAAGGTGCGCATGTTCAGCTCCTGGCGGGCGTGATCCTCAGGCGTATTGTCGCTGTCCCAGGTGTAGCGCGAGCTGCGCCAGATATCCGAGTGCGCGGGATTGATGTCGTGGCTGAGGCGGGCCTTGAAGCCCACCATGATCCACTCCAGGTCCAGGCGCCCGGTGTAGGCGTGCTGCGAGACGCCGAACTCGTCCGTGGACCACAGAGGGATGGCGGTGTCCCAGTCCTTGCTGCCGAAGGGCCAGATGTTGTAGTTACAGGTGACGTGAAGGTCGGGATTGACCTCCCTCATGCGATCGCGGAAGTAGACGGCGGTCTCGATGAGCTTCTCATTGCGCCACCGCACCCAGCGCTTGAAGGTCGGGTCAGTCCAGTCCACGCCCTCCGGCGTCTGCAGGCCGGTCTCCTCCGCGAATCGTTCCCGGCACCACCGGCAGACGCAGCCGGGTGCGATGGGGTGCGGGATCCCGCCCAGGTAGAAGCCGTCGAAGAACACGCCATCGAGCCCCAGCGCCGCGGCCTCCTGGAGGATCCCGGCATGGACCTCGCGCCACGGCGAGGAGACCACGCACATACCGACCCTTCCCTCGCCGCTGCGCTCCTCCCAGGGGAGGAACTGCATCGTCCACTGCGGGTACTTCTGCGCCGCCATGCACTGCTCGGGCTCCCGCAGGTCCTGGACGTTGAAGGGCAGCCATCCGATGGCCGCGATCCCCCACCGGTGCAGCGCCTCGATCTGCTCGGGGATGAAGTCGGGCCGCATGTCCGGGTGTGGGATCCCGTCCTCGGTCTCGAAGGCCGTGTAGTGCCGACCGTTCATCGGCCCGATGGTCATGACGTTGCAGCGCATACTCCGGGCCTGGCGCACGTAGGCCTCGATGTCGGTCAGTAGCGGCCGGGACTCGGTGCCCCGGAGGCGATGGGGCAGCGGCAGATCGGGCTCCGGCTCCTCGGGCGGCGGAGGCAACAGGGTCATGGGCTCATACACCTCATCGATGGGCCGGATTCTGAACCAGTCGATGGTGACGACCAGCTCCCGCGAGTCCCCCGCGTCCGGTTCGGGATGCACCGGGGTCACGGCCTCTCCCCGAAGCTCGATCTGCTCGCGATCGCCGATGTCCTCTGCGGGGATGACGATGTGGTGCTCGTGCGCCGGCGCGCCACGCATCAGGTAGACCGGCTCCAGGACGCCGGGCGAGGAGATCCGCATCATGCGGCCCGGCAGCGCCCGCATGGTGATCTCATTGTGCCGGCCGGGGAAGACGGGGAGCCTCACCGCCCACTCGTTGCCGAACCATCTGAAGCTGCACCAGCGGTAGAACGGGCTTCGCGAGCGCTCGTTGTAGCCCTCGCGGCCGTAGGCGCCGGAGATGATGGCGGCCTCATCGCCCTCCACGCCGATGTTGATGAAGTGCTCCTCGGGGCGCTGCACCGGACCAGTCGCCTGTGCCACGGGAACGCCCTCCGGCCGCTCCTTGATCGGCTCGACGCGGATCCAGTCCACCGCCCAGGCCCGCTCGCGCCGATCGCCGTCGTCAGGCACGTGCGGCGGAATCGCCCGCCCCCGGACCTCAAGCTGCTCGTAGGGCCCGACGGCCTCCGCGGGCACCACCACCGTGTACTCCCGGCCCTCGCCGCCGGCTCCCTCGATGGTCGCCTCGAAGCCCGGGCCGACGCTGAGCGCGATATCCCGGTGCAGCCGGGCGCGGAAGGTCACCAGGTTGTCGGTGTCGGGGAAGACCGGCAGCGTCAGCGTCCACTCGTTTGCGAACCAGCGGAAGCTGCAGGTGCGGAAGAACTCCTCGTAGGGCGCGTCCGGCCCGTGCTCCTCGGCCTGGTGCACGCCCGGGCCGATGATCTCCTGGTCGAGGCCACCTCCTATGTCGATGAGATGGTGGCCGGCCTGAGGCCACGCGGGTGCGGGGAGTATCAGGGCCGCCACCAGCATCCAGGTGCACCGCACGTCCATCCCTCCCTCTGCGTTGCATTGGTCGCCCGCGGTCCGGCTCCCTGCCCAGGCCCCGAGCCGCCTGCCGCTGGAGCCAAGCGCGGACTCACCGCACGTTCAGTGTGCGCGTCTCGCCGGCAGCCAGGTCAACGTCGCGCTGCCACTGCAGCAACTCGGCTATCTCCGGGGCGGTGCGCAGTGACACGGACCTGGGCTCGGGGGTGGGGTTGTGGACGATGACCTCGGCGCCGGCCTCATCGAGCGACGCGACGCTCACGATCACGTCGGGGTCGGATGCCGCGATAGGATGGCCGATGAACAGGCGCCGCTCCCGGGTGACGTCAACCACCAGCCACGCGGCGCCCTCCCAGGTGCCACAGTGCCGGGTCATGCGACCTTCGTTCAGGTCCACGATGGCGGCGTCCCAGCGCTCCCGCATCCCCTGGACCTGGACGGGCAGTGGGTTGGGCAGGTCCGCCGCTGACAGGTGCGCAACGATCCCGCAGTCCTGCGCCTTCGCGGTCAGCGGCACCGGCAGTGGCCCCTCCTCGACGACGCCGCCGGTAACCTCCGCGGCCCACGCCGGGCTGCCGTCGAAGCCAAAGCGGTCTCGCGTCTCAGCCACCACGTCCTCGTGGTCGGGTCCGCTGCTGAGCATGAAGAGGTAGGTTCCCTGGGCTCGCCGCGGGCGCTCCGGCCCATTCGCCGAGACGTCAGGCCCGACGTTCAGGTGCGGGCCGCCGCTGACGACCGACAGCACGCTGTCGGTCGGGAAGAACACCGCGGGCGTCCCGAACGGGTGGGGGCTGAAGGTGATGCAGCCGGCGCGGTGCGTCGTCGTGGGAGCAAGCGACGGCCCGTCGCTCTCTACGCGCTCGCCGTCCTCAAAGAGCACGCGGACGTACTCGTAGGCGTCCGCCTCATCTCCCAGCCGCACCTCGAAGAGCGAGGGGTTCGCCCGATCGCTCTCGGCCAGCTCCACCACGTCGGCCAGCATCGCCTCGGCCCGAACCAGGAAGCTCATCGCCCCCGACCAGCGGAAGCCAATCAGCCACGCCTGGGCGTCCTCGAGGCGCTCGTCAGGCAGGACGCGTCGCCGGTGGCGCCCCTCCTCGCCGGTGACGGTCGTGATGAGCCGCTCGATGCGGTCGTGCATGATCACGCAGTCCGAGCTGTTGAGCACGATCCGGCGCGTCGGCGCGCTGCGCAGGAAGGGCTCGCCCGCCGTCGTCTGCAGCCGCGGGGCCACGCGGATCTCCTGCACCCCGCCGTCAGGAGGCCCCGTCTCCAGCCCCAGGGGACGGTCCTGCTGCGAGGCGCTGTACATGGCGATGCGGTCCCCCCAGCCCCAGCCGGGGTACGCCGATCCCAGGATGCGCACCCACCTGCCGGCCACCTTCGCCGCGCCGGTCCCGGGCTCAGTCGGCTCCGTGGGATACCAGTAGCCGTTCATGCGGTCGCCGCCGATGAAATGCCTGTAGGACACCAGTGTGGAGGGCACCGCCCGGCACCAGGCGATACCGCCCGCCTCGTCCTCGGCGCGCAGCCAGAGGCTCCCGGACTCGCACGAGCGGTGCCGCGCCGTCACCTCGAGCCGCCCGCCCTCGGGGTAGTATCGCCGGATGAGCCGCTGGCGGAAGTAGAGGCTGACCCGCTTGAGCGGGGCCGCGCTGTGCACGCCGATCGCGGCCGACAGCACCCGGTCGCGGGGCTGCTCCCACGGGCCCGGCATCGTGACCTCGAAGCGCTCAATGACCGGGCCGCTGCTCACGGCAGTCTCCATCAGCGCATCCTGCCCGGGGCTGAATTCGTCCCCCCACCGCGGCGAGTAGACCCAGGTCACCGGCCCGTCCGAAGGCGAGGGGATCTCGGAGGCGGCCCTCACACGCCGGTAGACAAGCGGCGAGAGCTGCCAGCCCTCCGCGCTGGTCTCCTCGAACAGCCGCGTGGCGTCATCTGTCCGGTCGCCGTCGATGGTGAACAGGGGGATGCTGTTGACGGCCCCGAGGTTGCGCAGCGGCATAGGGCAGCGTGAGCTGGAGAGGCAGGCCAGGTTCGCCTGCCACGCGTTGTTGACACCGATGCGCACGTAGGTGGTGAAGGACGTGTCGCGCCAGGGGATCTCGGGCCACGGCTTGCGGAGGTTGAAGGCGATGCCCTCGTTGCCCGTGTCCAGCCCGGGAAAGCGCACGCCGGCCACGGCCAGGAAGTGCGCGTCAGTTGCGTCCTCGCACTCCGCGACCAGCCGCGCCCAGTCGTCGGGCTCCAGCGTCTCGGCGTCCTCGGTGAAGACTATCCCCTCGTAGCCGGCGGCCCGGGCGGCCTCGCACAGCGCCGCCACACTCTCCTGTCCGTCGGAGATGCTGCTCTGGGCCCCGATGATCACCGGGTGCGCGGGACCGCTCGGTCCACGCGTCATCGCACCGGGCGGGCTCTCCGCCAGCCGCGGTGAGATGTCGAAGATCTGCGCCTGCTGGGAGGGCTCGAAGCCGCCAAGGCTTTCGCCGCCGCTGCTCGGCGCGGCCAGCCACTCGTAGGCGTTGCGTAGCAGCCTCCCGGCGTCGCCCTGGGTGATGAACCGCCCCTCATCCCACATGAAGTGATAGGGGTTGAGCGTAAAGCAGGTCGAGTGCGTGGAGAAGATCGCCATCCGGCCCGGCCCTACCTCGCGCCAGGCCACCAGAGGCGGCGCGCTGTCGTAGCCCTCGCCCTCTTCGCCCTCTTCGGTCGAGGCATCGGCCGTCTCCGACGCCCGGACCGCGGCACGCCAGGCCTCGCCGGCCCGGAAGGTGACCGTCATGCGAGCGTGGATCGGGTACAGCACCTCGGCGACGCCCGCGGTCAGTGGGCCGGGCTCGACCAGATCGGCCACACCCGCCCGCATGCCGCTGTAGTGAGAGAGCTCGAGGGCCTTCGCCGGATCGCTCTCGCGCACCGGCGCCCACAGCACCGTGAGGTCATACTCCGCCAGGAGGCGGTTCAGGTGCGGCCGAACCCGGTGCCGGTGCAGGTCGGCGAACAGCAGGATCCCGCCTCCTGCCTCCAGGAAGCGCCGGTAGAGGTCGCGCCCTCGCTCCCATGCCTCCTGGAGGCAGAAGCGGTTAACGTCAGGGTGTTGGATGAGCACCGCCACGTTGAAGCGCCGCAGCGTCTCCCAGGTCAGCTCCGAGAGCGTGCAGTAGCCCACCGACCAGCCCTGCTCCTCCAGCTCCGCCTGGTAGCGAGGGTCAACGAGGAAGGGCATGGAGGCGCCGCCGAGGTGGTTGATGGAGGCCACGAACAGGAGGCTGCCCTTCTGCCTCGAGCCCTCGGCCGGCTGCTGCGCGGAGATCGCGCCGGCGAGCAGAACAGGTGTTAGCAGGTGCATGAGCCGGCGTGCAGCCTCCTTCAGAGCGATCTGTGGCGCAGGCATCCTGCCTGCCGTCGTTCGCGGTTAGGGTCGCCACAATCGCAGGCTGAAAGCCCTCGTCACGCGGGACCCAAGACCCTACGAGCTACTCCAGGGCCCACCGCGCCGGCTGGTCGGTGAGGTCGGCCACGACCGTCTTCGAGCGCGTGAACTCAAGCAGCCCCGCGACGCCGCTCTCGAAGCCCAGGCCGCTGATCCGGTAGCCGCCGTAGGGCATCCACGGCCCGACCACGTTCGTGCAGTTGATCCAGACGATCCCGGCCTCAAGGGCCGCCGCCATGCGGTGGGCGGTGCTCAGATCCCGGCTCCACAGCGCCGCCGCCAGCCCGTAGTCAGTGTCATTGGCCAGCGCCACCGCCTCCCGCTCGCTCTCGTATGTCATTACCGCCAGGACCGGCCCGAAGATCTCCTCCTGAGCGATGGACATCCGCGAGTCCACCTCATCGAAGACCGTGGGCAGCATGTAGCAGCCATCCTGCAGGTCGGGATCCTCCGGCGGCCCGCCGCCGGTGACCAGCCGCGCGCCCTCCTGCTTGCCTGCCTCGATGTATCGAACCACCTTCTCGTACTGCTCGGGCGACGACAACGGCCCCATCTTCGTCTCCTCGTCGAAGGGGTCGCCGACCGTCAGCCCCTCAGCAAGCGCCACGAGGCGGCCCAGAAACTCGTCCTTGATGTCGCTGTGCAGCAGCAGCCGGGACCCGGCGGTGCAGATCTGCCCGGAGTTGAGGAAGATCGTGCGGCAGGCGCCCGCCAGCGCCATCTCCATGTCCGCGTCCGGCAGGACAATGTTGGCCGTCTTGCCGCCCAGCTCCAGCGTGGCCTTCTTGAAGTTGCCCGCCGAGGCCCTCAGCACGCTCCGCCCCGCCGCGGTGCTCCCGGTGAGCGTGATCCGACCCACGCCGGGGTGCTCGGCGAGGGCCATGCCGGTGGTCGGGCCCGGCCCTGTGATGACGTTCAGCGTCCCCGGCGGCAGGCCCGCGTCCAGCGCGATCTCGCCCAGCGCCAGCGCCGAGCGCGGCGAGATGGAGGAGGGCTTGAGCACCACCGCGTTGCCCGCCGCCAGCGCCGGCGCGCACTTGATGCACGCCAGGTTCAGCGGGAAGTTCCACGGGACGATGGCTGCCACCACACCGTAGGGCTCCCGCAGCGTGTAGCCGAAGTGGCCCGCCGGCGTGGAGAGGGTCGCCCCCTCGATGGCGTCCGCCAGGCCGGCGTAGAAGCGCATGAAGGCCGCGGCTCCGGGCACGTCGCCGTCCCGCGCCGCGGCGTAGGGCTTGCCCATGTCCACGCTGTCCATCTCGGCCAGGTCCGTGGCGCGCTCCTCGATCAGGTCGGCCATACGCAACAGCAGCGTCTCGCGCTCGGCCGCGGGCATGTCTCCCCACTCGCCCCGGAAGGCCTCGTCGGCGGACGTTACCGCCCGGTCCACGTCCTCCTCATCCGCCACCGGCACCCGCGCGACCACCTCACGGCTGGCGGGGTTGATGTCGTCCACATACTCCCCCGACGCCGGCTCGAGCCACTGGTCTCCGATCAGCATCTTCAGCATCTGCATGCGCCTCAGCCACCTTCCGCGCGCGTGTGCCTGCCCGTCACTTCCGTCCATTCGCAGGCCAAGCCGCTCGCACCTCGGGGCCGCGGTCAGTACCCGGCCACCCGCACCCGCACCGTATCAACGAGGAAGCCCGCCTCATCGGTCTCCACCGCCGTGGCCCGCAACCGCACGTAGGAGACGCCGGGGGTGACCCGCCGCATCTCAACGCGGCCGGCGAATTGCCCGTCCACGCTCGCGCTGCACCAGCCGGCGTCGGCCGTCCAGTGAAGCTGCACGTCGTGCCATGTGCCGGGCTGCAGCCGGGCGTTCAGCAGCCCCCCGCTCTCGCCAACCTCGATGTTGAAGACCGAGTACAGCCAGGCCTCCATGTCGAAGGGCACGGAGAAGTGGTCGGTCAGGCAGATGCGCAGTCCCCCGCAGCCCTCATTGACGCGCAGGCGCAGGTGCATCTCGCCCCGGCGCCCCGCCGGGAAGTTCCAGACCGCGGCCGCGGGCCAGTCGGCCTGCGGCTTCATGATACGCAGCAGGCGCCCGGAGGCGGCATCATCGCTCTCCACCAGCGCCACGCCCCTGGTGCCGAAGAAGTGCCACTGCTCCTCTGCGTTCGGCCCGAAGTCCGACGCGGCCTCGGTCTCCAGCAGCCACGCAGGGTCCAGGCGCTTGAGCTGCACCCGCCCGGCCCCCTGGCCGGTGCAGAAGATGACGTGCCCGTCGCCAGTGACCGCGGGGAAGGGGTAGGCGGTGCCGAAGTCGCCGCGCGATGGCGGGGGCTCAAAACGCTTGGGGTCCCGCGCCACCTCGCGGTACCCCCGCCAGCTCTGCCCCTCGTCGTCGGAGATAGCCGCGTGCAGCACGTGCCTGCCCCCGAAGGCGTAAGGGAAGCGCTGGCAGTTGTTCCAGAGCAGGACTATCCGCCCGTCGTCCAGCCGCACGATGCCCGCAGGCGAGTCCGAGCTCACGATGTCGGTCGGGTGCGCGGGTGTCCAGCGGGCGCCAGCCTCTGAGTGCGACTGCCAGAAGTGGCCGAGCTGGGTCCGCATGAGCATCCAGACGCGGCCATTCCCGAGCTGGATGACGACCGGCTCGTCGGCGCCGTAGCCGTGCACGATGCTCGGGGTCGGCGCGAAGAGGCGCTCGGGGCAGGCCTGCCAGGTCTCCCCGCCGTCGTCGGAGTAGATGGCGGTGGAGGCGAAGGTGCCCATGTGCGTCCAGACGACGAGTCCCTCGCCGGGGTCGCCGAAGCTGCGTGCGGGCTGGGCCTCCGAGAAGGGGAGCAGGATGCGGCCGCTGTCGAGCTGGATCACGGAGTTGAGCGCCCCCGTGTAGCCCATCCAGATCATACGCGGCTGGCTCCACCGGCTGCGGCCGTCGCTGCTGCGCGAGTGCCAGATGTCCAGCCGCCGACCATGATAGCCCTCTAGATTCCCTACTGTATCCGCGCCGGTCTCCTCAGGCGTGGCGTCTCCGACCTCCGCCCACTTGAGCAGGAACAGGTGCACCTCCCCGTCGCGGTCGATGAGTGCCTCCGCGACCGAGCAGGCGCCGCCCTCCGCCGGCAGCTCTACCAGGCTCTGGGGCTCGCTCCACGTCAGGCCGTGATCGCTGGAGAAGCGGGCCGCCGCCTCCGGGGCGCCCTCGACCGTGCGGTGGAAGGCACCCATCAGGCGTCCGTCGGGTAGCCTGACGATGAACATGCGATGATCTACGCCGGTGGCAACCGCCTCCGGTGCCGATGCGGCCATTGCCCAGCCCTCCAGAAGCAGCATCACGATCAGCACGGCGCCAGGCGTTCGCATAGTGATGTGCGGGCTCACAGAGACGACCTCCTGATGCACCTCGCCGAGCAGACCGTGCATTGCCTGGCCCGGGGTCAGCTCCCGGCATTGCTTCACCCCCTCGCCCGGAGGGGGCGTACACGGTGGCCCAAACTTCGCCGCAGTGGGTCACGAAACCTGCACCGCGCTGCCGGGCACCCGCGGCGGCGGGCAGGGATGCCTGGCCCACGGGCTTGCCGTGCTTGGTGGCGCACCCGTCCGGCCTGCGATCCTGTTCCAAGCGATAGGCTCGAGCGCGACTGCCGAGACCCGTGACGCCCAACACACGGGCAGGTCAGGAGCGCAGAAGTCGGGAACAGACACCGCGCCGACTGCCGTGCGCTCCAGAAGGAGAGGCGCCCATGATACAGCTCACGTTGACCGCCGCGCTCATTTGTGTCGCCGCGCTGACCGTGCCCGAGCCGCGCCTGGGCACCCGCGAGCCATACCCCGAGATGCAGCCGCCTTTCTTCGATCTCGCGACTGGCGGGCAGGCCCGGGCCAGCATCGTGACCGCGCCGGAGTGCACCGAGGTCGAGGACTTCGCCGCCACTGAGCTCGCGGAGTACCTGCAGCAGATCACCGGCGCGGACTTCGATCGTGCGGCGGAGCCGGCGGGGGGCAGCTATCCGATCTACCTGGGCGAAGCGGCTCGCGAGAAGCTCGCGGACGTGGACTTCGAGGCGCTGCACGAGGACGGCTTCGTGATCCGATCCTCGCCGGATGGTGTCATGATCGCAGGGCGCGAGGACCTCGGCACGCTCTACGGGGTGTATCACCTGCTCGAGAAGTACCTCGGCGTGCGCTGGTTCATGCCCGGTGAGCTGGGGACTGTCGCGAGCTCGGACCCGAACCTCGCCATCGGCACAATCGACGAGGTGCAGGAGCCGGACTTCCGGGTGCGATGGATCGAGTCCGGCGACTGGGCCCTCCACAATCGCATGAACGTAAGCGTCGCGGTCAACGACATGCCCGTGGGCGTCAACTGGCTGTGGGGCTTTCACACTCACTTCAAGCTGGTGGTGCCGGAGGAGCACTTCGACGAGCATCCGGAGTACTTCGCTCTGATCAACGGCGTTCGGCAGAGCGCTCGCTCCGGTCAGCAGGGCCGGCAGCTTTGCACCAGCAACCCCGAGGTCATCGAGCTGATGGCCGAGGCGGTCTGTCGGAAGTTCGACGAGGACCCCACGCTCGACATCCTGGCCCTCGCCCCGCAGGACGGCGGCGGCTTCTGCACCTGCCCGCAGTGCCGGGCGCTGGATGAGGATCGCCCCGAGGACCAGCAGTGGCACGCCCAGTACTCCAACCGCCTGGCGCGCTTCAACAACGAAGTCGCCCGCCGCGTGAGAGAGCGACACCCCGACCGGCTGATCAAGGTCGGCGCCTACGCCATGTATATGCGGGTGCCCGAGGATCCGGACTACCGCCCCGAGCCGAACCTCATCATCCAGGCCTGCCACACCTACTCGTGCAACAACCATCGCGTCGCGCCGCCCACCTGCGAGCGCAACTGGGAGCACTTCACCAAGGAGCTCAATCACTGGGCGGAGCTGACCGACCACCTCTTCATCTACGAGTACTACAACAAGGGCGCCTGGGGCGGCCTTCCCTACCCGCAGACGCACGTCATCAGGTGGGACATCCCCTACTTCAAGGACCTCGGTGTGGAGGGCTTCTACACCCAGGCCGCCGGCAACCGCTTCCCGATCATCGGCCTCAACCACTACATCGCCAGCAAGCTCGTCTGGGACGCCGAGCTGGACGTGGATCTGCTCCTGCAGGACTTCTACGACAGGTTCTACGAGGAGGCCGCCGAGCCGATGGGTCGCTACTGGGAGCGGCTCGAGGATGCCTTCGCCGACAATCCCAACCACCTGTCGCCCTTCGGACTGGAGTGGACCACGCTCGCCGCGCCCAGGTTCTTCACGCCCGAGGTGCTCAGCGACCTCGACGAGGCCGTCACCGAGGCCGAGGGCCTGGCGCAGTCCGAGCCCGTCCGCCAGCGCGTGCATCAATGCCGGGTCGCCGTTGAGTTCACGCGCATGGTGATGGAGTACCTCACGCGCATGCAGGAGCAGTTCGCCGGCGTGGACAGGGATGACGAGGAGGCCGTCCAGGCCGCCTACGAGCGCGCCGTCGAGATCGGCGAGCCCATCTCCGAGCGCATCGTCCAGTACTGCCGGGACAACGGCCTGCCCGTCTTCGACCGCCTGGTGCGGGCGCACAACACCCGGCGCTTCATCATGCCCAGGGCGGAGGATGAGACGCTGCTGCGCTGAACGTGATTGACGCGCTGCACACGCCCACGCCTGCGCCCCCGTGCACGCCGGACCTCAGACGACGCCATGGATCAGCCCGCCATCACGGCAATCCGCAGAACCCTCCGCGCGCTGCACTCGGAGCGCCGCCGCGGGTTCGATGACAGCGCCGCTCCCGGTGGCATGGAGCGGACGATACGCCACGTAACGGGCCTGCTGGGATCGGCAGGGCTGCCGGATCGCGCACGGGAGTCCCTCCGGCGCCTCGAGCGGGACATGCGCGGCTACGAGGACCTCTCGCCCGAGCGCCGGCGGCCGCTGGTCGAGCGCGCGCTCAGCCTGCTGGAGGCCATCTCCCCCGAGCAGGCCCGGGCACAATCGGAGCCGGCCAGACCGGATGAGCCGGCCGGGTCGCTGTCATGGGAGGATCCGGTGACGGAGCTCTCCGGCGTCGGGCCGGCCCGCGCCGAGGCCCTGCAGCGGCTGGGAGTGCGCACCGTCGGGGATCTGCTGCTGCATTGCCCGGCGCGCTACGAGGACCGGCGGCAGGTGCTGACCCTCCGGGAGCTCACGCACGGACAGACGGCGTCGGTGCGGGTGACCGTTGAGCGGCGCGGGCGGCGCTCCAGCCCCCGCCGAGGCGCAGCGGCCATCATCCCCGTGCGGTCCGGCGGCACCGAGGGCGAGCTGCTGTTCTTCCGTCAGCCCTGGCGCGTGGAGCAGCTCGCCCCCGGCGAGGAGCTGCTGGTGGTGGGCACCGCGCGCATCGACAGCGGCGAGATCGCCATCGCGGTGTCCGAGTGCGAGAGCCTCGACGCCGACGGACCGGAGGCCGCAGGCTGCATCGTGCCCATCTACCCGTCGACCGAGGGCGTCTCGCAGCGAATGCACCGCGGCTGGGTCCAGCAGGCCCTCGGGCGCTGCGCTCTCCCCGAGGACCCTCTCCCGCAGCGGCTCGTCGAGCGCCGCGGGCTGATGCCCCTGGCGGAGGCCCTGCGCGAGGTCCATCAGCCCACCGACTTCCCGCGCCAGCGCGCCGCCCGGCATCGCCTCGCCTACCAGGAGCTCCTCGCGCTGCAGCTCTCACTGGCCCTCCGCCGCGCCGACGCCACGGCTCCCGATCCCGGGGCCACCGTCCCCACCGAGAAGCTGGGTGAGGCTCTCCTGGAGACGCTGCCATTCGACCCGACCGCCGCCCAGGAGCGCGTGATCGCGGAGGTCCTGGAGGATCTGTCCGCGGCCCGGCCCGCCCATCGGCTCGTGCATGGCGAGGTGGGCTCAGGGAAGACCGTCGTGGCGGCGGTGACGCTGGCGGCGGCCGTCCGCGCCGGACGCCAGGCGGCCATGATGGCACCGACCGAGGTGCTCGCCGAACAGCATCATGAGAGCCTGGCGGAGCTGCTGGGTCCGATGGGCATCGAGCCGGTGCTGCTGACCGGGAGCACCCCGACCGCCGAGCGCGCGGCGACGGAGGGCGCTCTCGTGGCGGGCGAGGCCCTCTGCGCGGTGGGCACCCACGCGCTCTTCTCGGAGGGCGTCGAGTTCGCCGACCTGGCGGTGGCCGTCATCGACGAGCAGCATCGCTTCGGCGTGCGCCAGCGCGCGCGGCTGTCGGCCAAGGGCGCCCGGCCGAACGTCCTGGTGATGTCGGCCACGCCGATCCCGCGCACCCTGACCCTGGCAGTCTACGGGGACTTCGACGTCTCCATCATCGACGAGCTTCCGCCCGGCCGGAGGCGGCCTGAGACCCGGCTGCTGCCTGCCGCGAAGACCGGGGAGGCGTGGGCGTTCGTTCGCGAACGGGTTGCGGGGGGCCGGCAGGCCTACGTGGTCTGCCCGGCGATCGACGCCTCGGAGGAGATGACGACCGCGGCTGAAACCTTCGAGGAGCTGGCGGCAGGACCCCTGCAGGATCTGCGGCTGGGGCTGGTGCACGGCCGCCTCCAGGCGGATGAGCGGCACCGCGTCATGAGACGCTTGCGCGATGGCGAGATCGACGTCCTGGTGGCGACCAGCCTCATCGAGGTGGGCGTCAACGTGCCCAACGCCACCACCATCGTGATCCTGGATGCCGAGCGCTTCGGCCTGGCTCAGCTCCATCAGCTTCGCGGGCGGGTAGCCCGCGCAGGCTGGCAGCCGCACTGCATCCTGGTCTCGGGCACGGACTCCCCGGAGGCGCTGGAGCGCCTGTCCGTGCTCGTCCGCACCAGCGACGGGTTCGAGATAGCCGAGGAGGACCTGCGGCGGCGCGGGCCGGGAGAGCTGGACGGCGTCCGGCAGAGCGGTTTCCCGGACCTGCGCATCGCGAGCATCATTGGCGACACCGCGGCGCTGTCGGAGGCCCGCGAGGACGCCTTCGCGGTTGTCGAGCGCGATCCGGAGCTCTCGCTGCCCGAGCACGCCGGCCTCCGTGAGCTGCTCGAGGGCGCCGGCTGTGACGAGCTGTGGACGCTGTAGTACCGCACGCACATGCAGGCGGGGGCGCGGCGCTCACGCCCCCGGCATATCGGTCCCCCGTCGCGGCTGCCGGCTACCGGCGCATCTCCACCGGGATGATCACCGGCAGCACCAGCGGGCGGCGCCCGGTCACGCGCTCGATGAAGCCGCCCACCCGGCTGCGAAGCTGCTCGTAGAGCACCTCCGGATCCCTGGTCCCTCCGCCGTGCACGTCCTCGGCGGTGCGCTTGGCCTCCTGCCGGATGCGCTCGAGGATCTCCTCGGACTCCTGCACGTAGACGAATCCGCGGGAGTAGATCTCCGGCTCGGCCACCATCTCGCAGGAGTCCTTGCGCACGGCCACCACCGGCAGCACGATGCCCTCACTGGCGAGCGTCCGCCGGTCCTCCAGCACCACATCGCCCACGTCCCCGACGCCCAGCCCGTCCACGTTGACCGAGCCGCCCGGTACCGGCTGACCCATGGAGGCTCTGCCGTCGCGGAACTCCACGACCCTCCCCGGCGCGAGGATGAAGACGTCGTCCTCTCGCATCCCCAGATCAACCGCCAGGTCAACGAAGGCGAGAAGATGCCGGTACTCGCCGTGGAATGGGATGGCGTGCTTGGGCCGGGTGAGGTTCATCAGCAGCTTGACCTCCTCGACCTTGGCGTGGCCCGTCACGTGCACATAGCCCTCGCCGTAGAGCACGTGCGCGCCCTGCCGGGCCAGCCCGTTGATGGTCTTCCAGATCAGGGCCTCGTTCCCGGGGATCGCCGAGGATGACATCACCACCGTGTCCTGCTTGTGGACCTGGATGTCCCTGTGGCTGCCGCGAGCGATGCGCGAGAGCGCCGACAGCGGCTCCCCCTGGCTGCCGGTGACCAGGATCGTCAGCCGCCGGTCGGGGATACTGTCGATCTCGTCCACATCCACCCGGATGCCGTCGGGCACGTGGATGCGGTCCAGGCGCTGCGCCACTCGGGTGTTCTGCTCCATGCTCCGCCCGATGATGGCGAGCTTCCGGCCCATGTCCGCCGAGGCGTCGATGGCGTGCTGCATGCGGCCGATATTGGAGGCGAAGGTGGTCATGATCACCCGGCCGGGCGCCTCCTCGATGATCTCGCGCAGCGCCTCCTCAACGACGCGCTCCGAGCCCGAGTAGCCCGGCTCGTTCACGTTGGTGGTGTCCACCATCAGCGCCAGCACGCCCTCCGCCCCGTAGCGCGCGAAGGCGTGGAAGTCCGTGGGCAGGCCGTCGGTTGGCGTCTGATCGACCTTGAAGTCGCCCGAGTGCACGATGATCCCCTGCTTCGTGCGGATGGCGAAGCCGACGGCGTCGGGGATGGAGTGATTGACCCGAATGGCCTCCAGCTCGAATCCCCCCACGCTGAAGACATCGTGGGGCTCGATCTCGTGAAACTCGCAGTCAGGGTGTACGTCGAACTCCTCGAACTTCGCCTCCACCAGCCCCAGCGTCAGGCGCGTGCCCCACACCGGCAGTGGAAGCTGCTCCAGCAGGTATGGCAGGGCCCCGATGTGGTCCTCGTGACCGTGGGTGAGCACCACTCCCCGCACGCGCTCATGATTCTCGTAAATGTAGCTCATGTCCGGCAGGATCAGGTCCACGCCCGGCTGCTCCTCGTCCGGGAACATGATCCCGCAGTCGAGGACGAGTATCTCGCCGTCCTGCTCGAAGACGGTCATATTCTTGCCGATGTGTCCGATACCGCCGAGGGAGATGAGTCGGAGGGTGCTGTCTGATGCCATGTTCTCCTCTGTCCCGTCATGTAGTGTGTGCCGTGGGAACGTTTGGCCGCGACGCCGGTCACAGCGCCATTCTGGTCATGCATTTCGCCGGGCGCCACCTGCGCGCCTGCCTGGAGCCGCCGTGAGATGTCTGATGCTCCTGCAGACCAGGTTGTGGCGCGTCCTTCCTGAGAAGCGACCACGGACCCGCCGAGCCGCTGCCTGCGCCCAGTGGGAGGAGCCCAGCGGCCGGAGGCAGAATGGGACGAGGCGAGATGCTCCAGCAAGGCAGGGAGGCCCTCTGATGAGCCGAGAGACCGTGCGAGAGCCAGCGCGTGAGATCCCCGTCATCGCCGAGGCCGACGTGCTGGTATGCGGGGGAGGACCGGCCGGCACTGCCGCGGCCATCGCTGCCGGCCGGTACGGAGCCGACGTCATGCTCGTGGAGCGATACGGCTGTCTCGGCGGACTGGCCACCGGCGGGCTGGTGATCCTCATCCCGCCGCTGACCCGCGACGGTCGGCAGGTCATCGGCGGCATCGGGCAGGAGACGCTGCAGCGACTCCTGGACGCCGGCGAGGCCGAGTATCGCAGCGAGCGAGGCAGCAGCCTCTTCGACCCGGAGGCCCTCAAGCGCCTTTCTGACCAGATGTGCCTCGACGCTGCCGTCCGGCTGCGCCTTCACTCCTGGGTGGTCGGAGTCTTCGGCGACGATGGCGGGCCCGAGGGCGTCATCGTGGAGAGCAAGGCCGGGCGCCAGGCTATCCGCGCCCGCGCCATCATCGACTGCACCGGCGACGGTGATGTGGCCGCGCTGGCGGGGGCGAGCTTCGATCGCGATGACCGCATGATCGGCCTGCCTTTCCGCATCGGCAACGTGGATATCGACCGTTGGCTGTCCGAGCGCCAGCCGGGGGCCGGGGGCACTCGCGAGATCCAGGAGGCGGCGCGCGCCGGCGGCGGGTACGAGTCGCACTTCGGCCTCTCCCCGGTGTCCGCCGAGCGGGGCGTCGTGTGGGCCAACAACCATATGACACGCGGCGACTTCCTCGACCCCGCCGTCCTCACCCGTATGGAGATCCGCGGGCGACGGGCGGCTGATCGCGTCCTGAAGCTGCTGCGCGAGCGCATGCCGGGCTTCGAGGACGCCTGGGCTATCGACACCGCCTGGCAGATCGGCGTCCGCTGCACCCGCCGCATCGAGGGCCGCCACTGTATGACCTTCGCCGACTTTCAGGCCGGGCGCCACTACCCCGACAGCGTGGCGCTGGGCAACGACTTCCGCGACCCCGACCTCGTCTACGAGATCCCGCTGCGCTCGCTGCTACCGAACGGCCTCGACAATGTCGTGGTTGCCGGCAGGTGCGTCTCCTCCGACGCTCAGGCGATGGAGCCGCTGCGGGAGATACACTGCTGCTGGACCATGGGCGAGGCGGCCGGCGCGGCGGCCGCGTTGGCCATCGAGCGCGGCTGCACCCTGCCCGACGTGCCCATGAATGAGCTTCAGGCCCGCCTGCGAGACGCCGGCGCGGTCATCGACATCCCCCCGCGAGCCTGACTGCGATTGACATAGGT
>JBNGDZ010000003.1:6268-52084 GCA_049975765.1 Armatimonadota bacterium | reverse complement strand
CGCGACCGTTGGGGACGCACGCGCCGTCGCCCTTGGCGAACACCCGAGGGGCTGGCGGACGCCCCTGACCGGCCACTCTGGGAGGCCGGCGCGCGCGCCCGCCGCTCGCTTCGCTCTGCAGCGGCCCGCGATTCGTCGATCCACTGTGAACCGTCTGCTGCCGTGCCTGTTTCATGCACCGAGGATCCCTCATGGGCGAGCTCAGCGATGAAGAGCTGATGCTGCTGGCGCGCGATGGCGACGCGGAGGCCTTCTGCGAGCTGGCCCGCCGCCACCACCAGTGGGTGGAGCGCTTCCTCTACCATATGACGTGGGACCGCGAGGCTGCCGAGGACGGTGCCCAGGAGGTCCTGGTCCGCGTCTGGCTGGCGCGCGACCGCTACGAGCCGACTGCGGCCTTCACCACCTTCCTGTTCGCCTGCGCCCGCAACTGGTGGCGCAATCACAGAGACCGCGGGAGCCGTCGCCCTCCGGTCATCTCGCTCCAGGGCCAGGTCGGACAGGAGGCGAGAGCGCTGCTGCGTGAGCTGATCGCGCGTGATGATGTCCCCGAGCAGGAGCTGTTGCGCGGGTACGAGCGCTTCCGCATCCGCCGGGCCATCGACGGCCTGCCCGAGGGGCAGCGCACGGTATTCGTGCTGTCACACTTCGAGGGGCTGGCGCACGCGCAGATCGCGGAGCTGCTCGGGATCCCGGTTGGCACGGTCAAGTCGCGCATGCACCACGCCTACCTCAAGCTGCGCCAGACGCTGACCGAGGAGGACTGAGCCATGAAGTGCGAGGAATGCCGGGAGCTGCTGGTGGCGTATCACAAGGGCGAGCTTGACGACGAACGGCGTGAGGCGGTGGAGGCGCACCTGGCGCGATGCACTGCCTGCCAGGCCGAGGCGGAGGGCGCGGCCCGCCTGGTGGCCCTGCTGGACCGGGCCAGCGATCCCCAGATCGTCTCGATGGCGAAGGAGATCATCAAGGAGGGCGTGGAGGCGGGCGCGAGCGACATCCACGTCCAGCCACGCTCTGAGGATTACCGCGTCCGCCACCGCATCCATGGGGTGCTCCACGATCGGCGAGCCGTGGCGAAGGAGTTGGGGCTGGCGCTGGTGGCCCGAATCAAGCTGATGGCGCAGATGTCGGCCGCCGAGCGCAACACCGCGCAGGACGGGCGGATCGTGGTGACGCACCAGAAGCGGGACTACGATCTGCGCGTCTCGTCGGTGCCCAGCGCCGTCGGCGAGTCTGTTGTCATGCGGGTCCTGGACAGGAGTCTCATGGCGCTCAGCCTCGACGACATCGGCATGAGTGATGACATCCGCGCGACCCTCGATGACCTGCTCCATCGCCCCAACGGGATGCTCGTGGTGGCCGGCCCAACGGGCGCGGGCAAGAGCACCACGCTCTACGCCGCGATCAAGTCTCTGATCCGCCCGGAGATCGCCATCTCCACCATCGAAGACCCGGTGGAGTTTCAGATCGACGGAGTGACGCAGGTCCCGGTCAACCGGAAGGCCGGGCTGGACCCGGCCGCCGCCATGCGCCATGTGCTGCGCCAGGACCCGGACATCATCCTGTGCGCGGAGATCCGGACCCTGGAGACCCTGATGCTCTGCGTGACGGCGGCGATCACCGGCCACCTGCTCCTGAGCACGATGCACACGGACGATGCCATCCGCGCGATCCGCCGCATGGCTGACGTCGGCCTGGAGCGCTTCCTCATCGCGGAGACACTCCTGGGCGTGCTCGCCCAGCGCCTGGTGCGCAGGCTCTGCCCGCACTGCGCCGTGGAGCACGCGCTGACGGAGTCCGAGAGGCAGTGGCTGAAGAGCGCCGGCGTCGAGGACCCGCCCGACCGCCTGACGCGCGGGGCCGGCTGCGAGGCCTGCCGCGGCACCGGCTATCGGGGTCGCATGTCGATCCATGAGCTGCTCGTGATCGACGACGAGCTCCGGCAGATGATCGGCGGGGACGCGGACCTCAGGGAGGTCGAGCGCGTGGCTGCCGGCAAGCGCGATCCGATGCGCCATGACGCGGCCCGCAAGGTCCTCGCCGGCCAGGTTGCCATCGAGGAGGCCATGCGGGTCACGGCCTTCATGCCGAGCTACGACTGAGGCTGCCGACCGGCGGACTCGAGCTTGCTCAGCATCTCCGCGGCGGTCTTGCCCGCCCAGCCGTCCGGGTCGAGCTCCCTGGCGATCTCCCATTCGGCCCGTGCGGCCGCCTGGTCCCCGGCGGCGAGGTAGGCCTCGCCGCGGTAGTAGTGCGCGCTGGCGTAGTCCGGATCCAGCTCGACGGCGCGTGTGAGGTCCCTGACGGCCTGCTCGAAGTCGCGGATCTGCAGGTCCACCAGTCCCCGGTTGTGCCAGGCCTGGGCGTAGAGGGGGTTGATCTGCAGCGCCCGATCACAGTCAGCCAGGGCAGCGGTGTAAGACCTACTCTCGAAACGCACGCGGGCCAGCGCCAGGTGGCCCACCGCGTAGTTGGGACGGATGGTCACCGCGGTGGTGAGCGTCCGGACCGCGTCCGCGACTCGCCCCTGGGCGCGCTCGATCCGAGCCCGTTCGGTGTACGCTTCCACCAGCGTCTCGTCCAGCCTCGTGGCGGTGATGAAGTCCTGTAAGGCTCGGGCCGTCTCCTCCACCAGTAGCCTCGCCAACCCACGCTGGAAGTGCGCGTTGGCGTCGCCGGCATCCCGCTCGATGCTCCGACTGCAGACGCGAATGGCCCTGCGGGCATCGCGCCGGCCTGCCTGCTGCTCGTCCAGGCCCGACAGCGCGTATCCTCGACCGACGAGGGCCATGGCAGTCCCCGGCTGCAGCTCCAGCGCCCGTGAGAACTCGTCGCGGGCGGCCTCGTACTGGCCCCTGCCGAGTAGGATGATGCCACGCCGCACGCGCGCCTCGGCGCAGCGGGGATCGGCCTCCAGGAGCGCCTCGCACAGTCGCAGCGCATCGTCGTTGCGGGCCTGATACTGCAGCTCACGCACCCAGCCCAGCAGCTCCTCCTGCTCCCGGTCGCCCGCCCCGTCAGCCGCAAGCGACCCACTGAGGCACGCCGCGGCGACGACTGCGATGGTTCCTCGATGCACGACCGTCATGGCGATCGCTCTCCCTCGCGGTGTTGGCTCGCCGCCATGCTTCCCGAGCCACACCCGCGCGACCTTCCGGCGGGATTCGTCCGGTCGTGAGAGCTCCCAGCGCGGCGTGCCGGATGCGAACTCCGAGTGTGCGTTGAAGGCGCGAGCGGGGCACCCGCGGGCCCCACCATCTGCATCGGTTGCGACGGCTCTCACACGCCCCACAACTCGAGGCCACACGTCTGTGTCACGTTTGCCCGGCGATCCGTGTGAGCTGCTCGATGGCGTCCGCCACTCGCTCGCGCTCTCGCCGCAGCAGTCCGGGATCGCGCGTGAACTCGTCCAGATCCCGCACGACCCGGCTATTGACCGCCAGCAGGGCCTCCGCCGCCTCAATCCTCGCGTGCGTCAGCCGGTCGGTCGGAGTTGCCTCCGCCTCCGAGACCAGTCGCTCCAGCAGCAGATAGTACTCATAGTCCTCCAGCCCGTCGCGTACGTTCTCCAGCCGCATGCTCGCCAGCGGACCATCGGCTCCCGGGTACAGCAGGATGCCCTCTCCGTGATCGCCCTTGAAGCCGGGGGCGATCTGCGGGAACAGCGGCCCGCCTGAAAGCGGCTCCTCGATCCCGCCAGAGGTCCACGCGTTGATCGTCCAGTAGAGGATCCCATCCGGGCGGTACTTCGCCGCCATCGGCCCGAAGAGCACTCGCACCTCGATGAGCGGATACTGCAGGAACCAGTTGATGAACGGATGCTGCTGGCCGACGTAGAAGTACCACCAGACATCGTGGCCCCGCGCCCGCGCCGCCTCGGCCGCGCGATGGTCGTATCGCATCTGCGCCGGAACGAAGCTGTCGACGTAGTCTCCGAGGATCGTGTCTGCGCCGTAGGATGGATCGTGCGCGGTGGTGATGATCTCCAGGTCGGGGAACTCCTCCTGCAGCGGCTTGAGCACCTCCAGCATCTCGTCGCACACTCGGGCCTCGTCGTAGCCGTAGATGTAGGCACGCTCCATCAGGCCTCGCTCGCGCAGCTCCGGCACCACCCGACGGACCGAGTCGAGCAGGAAGTCCACGTGGGGCTTGCGCTCCTCGGGGCTGAGGGTCAGCGGCCACCGGCTGATCTGCATGATGTTGAACCGGGTCGGCCAGTACTGCTCGCCCAGCATCTCCATGTAATCGAGGTCCGGCGGGGTCTTGCGGTAGATGTCGGTGGGCTCGATCCAGTAGTCGAGCAGGAAGCGATGGAAGCGCCGGATGCGCTGGAGGTCATGGCCGCCGTAGACCGCGTCCACGGCGCCGTCGTTGAAGCTCAGCGCCGTCTGCATGCTCGGTCGGCGCGGGAGGTCGAACTCGCGCACCGTGACGGTCAGCGGCAGCTCCACGGGCGGCGCGTTGCGGGCCGAGACCGTGACCGCGCCGCGGTAGACGCCGGGGCGCTGGTCGCGGGGCGCGTGGACGGTGACCCAGAAGCCCTGGAAGTCCCCGGCGGGCACAGTGAGCGGCTCGTCGTGGGGCAGCAGCACATCCGCATGCCAGCCCTCGTAGGTCGCCTGATAGTAGCCCGGCCGCCCCAGCAGGAACGATCCGACGGTCCGCACGCCTGACGCATCGCCCGGCAGCACCTCTCCGTCGTCGGCCCGCAGCTCTCCCAGCCGCACCGCCACGCCCCTCAGCCTCGCGTCGGGCCGCACGACGATGACCTGAAAGCTCTCCCGCTCACCACGCGCCAGCCGCATGTGCCATCCCCGCCGCAGATCGACGCCGAAGCACCTGTCGCGAACGCAGGGGCGCACCATGGAGCTCAGGAGGCCCACGCCGAAGCGGGCATCCGGCTGCAGGACTCGCGCAAGCCCGAGCATCCCCTGCGCCTCGGCATGGCGTGCGCGGGCGTGAGCGGCCCGCGCCTGCCTCTGCATCTCCTCGGAGATGCGCGTGGCCTCAGCGACCGTCAGCGTTTCGTCCGCGTAGCCCTCACGCGCCGCGTCCGCCAGCTCCCGCACTCGTGCGATGCTCTCCGCGGCGGCCTCGTGGGCCGCGCTCCCCTCCGGCGTCTCGGGAAGCCGCTCCTGCACGCCCTCCAGCCACCCGGGCCCAGGCCTGACGAGCTCGATGTCATCGATGAAGATCGTTGACGCCGGCTCCCCCTCGGCGCGGTAGAACCACTGCCTGGCGACGTTCGCGAAGTCGATCCCACCGGTAAGCGGGATCTCAACCGTCACCCACCTGTCCCTCTCCAGCCGGATCGGTCGCCACCACTTGGCGCCGCTCTCGTCGAGGATCTCGTGGTAACAGCGAGACTCACCCACGGCGTACATCCGCGCGCGCCATGCCCCCCAGAACGTCCAGTTGTCGAAGGGCGCCGGATAGGAGAGCTGCGCGAAGGACCACTTCGAGAGGTCGCCAAGCTCCGGCGTGTCCGGGCCCGACGGCTCGCCCTCCTTCCAAGGATCGAGCTGGATCCTCGCGGACCAGCGCCCGGAGAAGGCGCGCTCATCGGAGCGCTCGACCGCCCCGGCGCCGAGCATCTGCCAGTGCCGCATCTGCTCCTGCGTCTCGAAGTCGAAAACGAGCGCGGGCCGACTCACGGGCGCATCCTGGGCTACCGCAGGTGCGGCGCCCGCGAGCGCCACCACTGCGGCCATCGGCAGAGCGTGCACAAGCGCGCGCGTCCCACGTCGGAGCGAGCTCACAACGATCACCGGCCTTGCGGAACGATGGCAACAGGAATTGGCGGACGCGTCGGCTGCGCATAGTGTACTGCATCTTCAGGGGAAAGTGGATAAGCAGAGGCAGAAGCCGCCCGAGCCTGCCGTCAGCCTCACCAGTCCCGAAGCTCGGCTGCCCGCGCGGTTGGGTGCAGCCGAGATGCGATAGCAGTCGCCTCTCGCTGACCGCCGCCAGCTACCCGTACCCGCCCTCATCGAGCACCGTCTGCACCATGGCGTCCAGGTGCTCCAGGGGAGCGCCGCGGTGCAGGGAGCAGGAGGCCATGAGAACGTAGCCGCCATCGCCCATCGCCTGCTGGAGACACTCCCTGGTCACCTCTCGGACGCGCTCGGGCGGCCCGGGCAGCAGCACCTCCGGGATGTCGGGGCCGCCCAGGATGCAGATGCGGTCGCCCCACCGCTCTCTGGCCACCGCCAGGTCGCAGTGCTCCCCGAACTGGAAGCCGGCGATTCCGCAGTCGATGGCCGCGTCAACCAGCTTCTGGAAGCGCGGGTCGGTGAAGCGCCCGTGCGGATGAAAGACCACCGGCGCGTCGCCCGCGGCCCGGACAATCCGCCGCAGGCCGGGGATGGTCAGCTCCAGGTAGTCACGGGGCGAGATTACGGCGGGGCCGTCGGAGGCGGCGGCGATGAAGATGAAGTCCGCGCCGGCCTCCAGCAGCCTGGGGACGTGCCTGACGGCGATCTCCGTCGAAAGCTCCACGAGCCGCTGCGCCATGCCGCGGTCGGTCGCCAGGTCCATGGCCAGACGCTCCAGGCCCCGCAGCAGCCCCGCCCGCGTGACCGGCCCCTCGACGTTGGCGGCCACCGCCGCGCTGTCACCGAGCCGCTGCCGCACCAGCCGGTAGGCCTTCTCCACCTGCGGCCACCGGCCGGCCTCAGCGGGGTCGAAGGGCTCCGCCGCAGCCGCCGCCTCGTCCTCGGCGAGCGGATGCTCGCGTATGAACGGGATGCCGCGCTCCGGGAACTCCACGCGCCCGCCCAACGGCTCGACGTCCAACCCCAGGTCGTGGATGCAGCCGACAACCGCGTCCTGATGGAAGCGCCTCCGGCTGGTGAGCACGGCCTCGGCGGCTCTGTCCGCGTCATAGCCGGCGCTGACCTGAGGGGTGCTGAAGTCACACAGGTCCAGGCCGAGGGTCAGGTCGCGCAGGAAGATGGGCACCCGATCCGGCCTCTCCCCTCGTAGCGCCGTCAGCATGCGCTCTCTGCCCTGCATCATGCTCCTCTTGCCCCTCACTACTTGAACACGTGCTCGTACTGCACCAGCAAGGTGTCGTTGCTCACGTCCCCGGCGGCCTCGTCGCGATGGATGTATTGCAGCCGAACCTGCCGCACGCAGCCCTCGATGTGGTAGTTCGCGCCCAGGGTCAGCCACCGGGCCTCCAGATTGGGCGGCGCCGCGGCGCCTGGATCGAACTCCTCCCACGCCCCCACGAGCTCGAGCTTGTCCTCAGCGCCGCTGCACGGGACGAACCGGCTGAGCTGGGCGTAGCAGCCGCTGGCGGTGACACCCTGGCGGCCGGAGGCGCTGATGCTCTTCTCATTGTAGCCGGCCCAGACTGAGGTCGGGCCCTCGCGCCAGATGGCATCCAGCCCCCACGCCTCCTCGTCCACTTGCCGATCCCGGTAGAGCTCCGCCAGGCCGAGGGGGTCGCCGTTCGCCGAGATGAATTTGCGGAACTTGCTTGTCCTGGCACCGTTGTTCAGTGCCCAGTTCGCCCCTAGGTTGAGGTTCTCGCTGACGAGCCATTCCACTCGGGCCGCCGGCATCGGCGCGCCCGTCGCGTCGAGCTCGTTCTTACCGTTACCCAGGTAGAGGCCGGCGTACCAGCCCAGGCAGCCATCCCTGCTCGTGCCATGCAGCAGCGCGCCGATGTCTCGGCCCGGAACCAGCAGGATGCTGGACGATGGCCGCTCCGCGAGGGGCAGCCTGACGTCGCTGGTCATGAACTGGCGGTCGAAGGGCGCCATCATCTGACCGACGGTGAGGTTGCCCCAGTCGAGCCCCGACCAGGTGGCGTAGAGGTCATGCCATTCGAACTCGTCGGCCCCCCAGTCGCGGCGGATCTGGCCGAAGACGAGCAGGTCTTCGGAGGGCTGGTGCGACCACGCGAGGCGGAGGCGCCTGGTGTTGTAGTCGTCACGGCCGGCTCGGTCGTCGCGCACCAGCCAGGTCGGCTGGTCGGGGTCGCTCTGCGTGTGGGAATACCGCGCCTGCACGCGAGCGGTCAGGCCGCCCGGCCTTGGCTCGCCGGGGCGCTCGGTGACGGGGCACTTCCAGTAGCTCCCGGGTCTGGGGCACTGGCCCTCCACAGAGGGGGGCAAGAACATGTTTAGCGCAACGAGTGAGGCGACCGTCACAGCGGATAGCACGATGCGGCGCGCGAGCTTGAGTGTCATGAAGGCTCCTCCTCAGTCAGCAACTCGGGCAGCGCGAGCTGGGCCTCGATGTCCGGTACCTCGTCGATGCGGCCCTGGTCCTTGAGGAAGTGGGCTGTCATCTCCAGGCTGTCGATGACCGACCGGGTCAGATCGGTGCCGAAGCGGTAGTCGTTGAGCATCTCGCGCTCTCGGTCGGGCTCGACGCCGGATCGGCGCGAGAGCAGCTCCGCGGTCTCCTGCGGGTGGTCGTCGATCCAGTCGGCCGCGGCCTGGGTCGCCCGCACGACGGCCCGCGCCGCCTCCGGGTGCTCGCTGCCGAACTCCCCGCGCACGAGAATCACCACCGGGTAGGTGTTGCCCAGGCCCTCCAGATTCGCGAACAGCTCGGCATTGTCACAAGTTGCCAGGACGTTCTGAGGCCAGGGAGCGCTGCCGGCGGCGGCGTCGATCTGCCCCGACGACATGGCCTCCGGGAAGTCGCGCGGCGAGAGGGAGACGAAGGTGACGGAGGCCGGGTCCACGTTGTGCTTCTTCAGATACAGCAGCAGGGCGCCATGGGTGCTGGAGCCGTGCTGGACGGCGAGGCGCCTGCCGGCCAGGTCGGCGGGCTCGTCGATCCCCGCGTCCGAGCGGACCACGATGCGATGCATGCGCTCGCCGTCGCCAAGCGGCGCCAGCAGCTTGACCTTCGGTGAGCGAGACATACAGATGACCGCCGGCGCGTCGCCCAGCGCCGCCAGATCGGCCTGGCCGGTGGTGATGGCCTCCGCGGACTCGATGCCGCCGGTAACCACCTGCTTCTCGATCTTCAGCCCCTCCTCGGCGTAAAGGCCCCTCTCGACCGCGACGATCACCGGGGCGTAGCAGGTCTTCTCGCTGTAGGTGAAGCGCGCGGTTACCGGCCGTCGCGCCTCCTCGACTGGCTCCGGCATCTGGACCGGCGCTGGAGGAGCCTGCTCCCTCCGCGCGCAGCCTGTCAGCACCGCGCTCACCGCCACCGTCACTACCAGAAGACGTCGTGCGTGCCTCATGCTGCACCTCCTCGCATCATATCAGGCGGAGTCGGCCGCCGGACTGACGTCTTGGACCTCGGGCAGCTCCCGGAGCAGGCGCATCTCCAGGGAGCGGACGCCGTCGGAGAGGCGCGAGCGGGGCCGCGGCAGCTCGGCGGGGATGTCGTCCAGCACCCGTCCGGGCCGTTGCGAGAATACCACGATCCGATCGCCGAGGTAGGCCGCCTCCGCCACGTTCCTGCATCATGCTCCTCTTGCCCCTCACTACTTGAACACGTGCTCGTACTGCACCAGCAAGGTGTCGTTGCTCACGTCCCCGGCGGCCTCGTCGCGATGGATGTATTGCAGCCGAACCTGCCGCACGCAGCCCTCGATGTGGTAGTTCGCGCCCAGGGTCAGCCACCGGGCCTCCAGATTGGGCGGCGCCGCGGCGCCTGGATCGAACTCCTCCCACGCCCCCACGAGCTCGAGCTTGTCCTCAGCGCCGCTGCACGGGACGAACCGGCTGAGCTGGGCGTAGCAGCCGCTGGCGGTGACACCCTGGCGGCCGGAGGCGCTGATGCTCTTCTCATTGTAGCCGGCCCAGACTGAGGTCGGGCCCTCGCGCCAGATGGCATCCAGCCCCCACGCCTCCTCGTCCACTTGCCGATCCCGGTAGAGCTCCGCCAGGCCGAGGGGGTCGCCGTTCGCCGAGATGAATTTGCGGAACTTGCTTGTCCTGGCACCGTTGTTCAGTGCCCAGTTCGCCCCTAGGTTGAGGTTCTCGCTGACGAGCCATTCCACTCGGGCCGCCGGCATCGGCGCGCCCGTCGCGTCGAGCTCGTTCTTACCGTTACCCAGGTAGAGGCCGGCGTACCAGCCCAGGCAGCCATCCCTGCTCGTGCCATGCAGCAGCGCGCCGATGTCTCGGCCCGGAACCAGCAGGATGCTGGACGATGGCCGCTCCGCGAGGGGCAGCCTGACGTCGCTGGTCATGAACTGGCGGTCGAAGGGCGCCATCATCTGACCGACGGTGAGGTTGCCCCAGTCGAGCCCCGACCAGGTGGCGTAGAGGTCATGCCATTCGAACTCGTCGGCCCCCCAGTCGCGGCGGATCTGGCCGAAGACGAGCAGGTCTTCGGAGGGCTGGTGCGACCACGCGAGGCGGAGGCGCCTGGTGTTGTAGTCGTCACGGCCGGCTCGGTCGTCGCGCACCAGCCAGGTCGGCTGGTCGGGGTCGCTCTGCGTGTGGGAATACCGCGCCTGCACGCGAGCGGTCAGGCCGCCCGGCCTTGGCTCGCCGGGGCGCTCGGTGACGGGGCACTTCCAGTAGCTCCCGGGTCTGGGGCACTGGCCCTCCACAGAGGGGGGCAAGAACATGTTTAGCGCAACGAGTGAGGCGACCGTCACAGCGGATAGCACGATGCGGCGCGCGAGCTTGAGTGTCATGAAGGCTCCTCCTCAGTCAGCAACTCGGGCAGCGCGAGCTGGGCCTCGATGTCCGGTACCTCGTCGATGCGGCCCTGGTCCTTGAGGAAGTGGGCTGTCATCTCCAGGCTGTCGATGACCGACCGGGTCAGATCGGTGCCGAAGCGGTAGTCGTTGAGCATCTCGCGCTCTCGGTCGGGCTCGACGCCGGATCGGCGCGAGAGCAGCTCCGCGGTCTCCTGCGGGTGGTCGTCGATCCAGTCGGCCGCGGCCTGGGTCGCCCGCACGACGGCCCGCGCCGCCTCCGGGTGCTCGCTGCCGAACTCCCCGCGCACGAGAATCACCACCGGGTAGGTGTTGCCCAGGCCCTCCAGATTCGCGAACAGCTCGGCATTGTCACAAGTTGCCAGGACGTTCTGAGGCCAGGGAGCGCTGCCGGCGGCGGCGTCGATCTGCCCCGACGACATGGCCTCCGGGAAGTCGCGCGGCGAGAGGGAGACGAAGGTGACGGAGGCCGGGTCCACGTTGTGCTTCTTCAGATACAGCAGCAGGGCGCCATGGGTGCTGGAGCCGTGCTGGACGGCGAGGCGCCTGCCGGCCAGGTCGGCGGGCTCGTCGATCCCCGCGTCCGAGCGGACCACGATGCGATGCATGCGCTCGCCGTCGCCAAGCGGCGCCAGCAGCTTGACCTTCGGTGAGCGAGACATACAGATGACCGCCGGCGCGTCGCCCAGCGCCGCCAGATCGGCCTGGCCGGTGGTGATGGCCTCCGCGGACTCGATGCCGCCGGTAACCACCTGCTTCTCGATCTTCAGCCCCTCCTCGGCGTAAAGGCCCCTCTCGACCGCGACGATCACCGGGGCGTAGCAGGTCTTCTCGCTGTAGGTGAAGCGCGCGGTTACCGGCCGTCGCGCCTCCTCGACTGGCTCCGGCATCTGGACCGGCGCTGGAGGAGCCTGCTCCCTCCGCGCGCAGCCTGTCAGCACCGCGCTCACCGCCACCGTCACTACCAGAAGACGTCGTGCGTGCCTCATGCTGCACCTCCTCGCATCATATCAGGCGGAGTCGGCCGCCGGACTGACGTCTTGGACCTCGGGCAGCTCCCGGAGCAGGCGCATCTCCAGGGAGCGGACGCCGTCGGAGAGGCGCGAGCGGGGCCGCGGCAGCTCGGCGGGGATGTCGTCCAGCACCCGTCCGGGCCGTTGCGAGAATACCACGATCCGATCGCCGAGGTAGGCCGCCTCCGCCACGTTGTGGGTCACGAACAGGATCGTCGTGCCCGTGCGCCGCCAGATGCCGAGCAGCTCGTCCTGCAGGCGCTCCCGGGTCTGGGCGTCGAGGGCGCCGAAGGGCTCATCCATCAGCAGCACCCTGGGCTGCAGTGCCAGCGCGCGGGCGATGGCGACACGCTGCTTCATCCCCCCGCTCAGCTCATGGGGATGGGCGTCCTCGAAGCCCTCCAGCCCGACCATGGCGATGAGCCGCTCGCGTTCGCGGCGCCGTTCAGCCTCCGGTCGGTGGATCATGCGCATGGGGAAGTCGATGTTGCCGGCCACGCTCAGCCAGGGGAAGAGCGCGGCGTCCTGGAAGACCACCGCTCGGTCGGGTCCGGGGCTGCGCACCGGCCTGCCGTCGAAGCGAATGCTCCCCGCTGTGGGGGGCATGAAGCCAGCCACCAGGTTTAGCAGCGTGGTCTTCCCGCAGCCGCTGGGGCCCAGCACGCACACCAGCTCGCCGGCCCGAACCGACAGCGTGACGCCGTCGAGCGCCCTGACAGCGCCATTGTCATTCGCGCCGGTGAAGGTCATCCCCACGTCGGACAGCTCGATGAGCGCCATCAGGCTCGCACCATCCCCCACCGCTGCACTGTGGCCTCCTCGAGCCGCGCGAAGCCCAGATACTCGATGACCAGTCCCACCAGGCAGATCAGGATGATGCAGACGAAGGCCGAAGCGTAGTCCAGAGTCCACCGCGACTGGATGATGCTGTAGCCCAGCCCCGAGCCGGTGCCTACGACCATCTCAGCGGCGACGACCACGCGCCAACTGTTGCCCAGCCCGACGCGCAGGCCGCTCATCAGGTGCGGGATGGAGCCGGGCAGAAGCACGTGGAAGAAGGTCTCCCGGGGGCCGGCCCCGGCCATGCGCGCCACCCGCAGATGCTGCTCGGAGGCGCTCTTGAGGCCTGCAACCATGTTCACCGCCACCGGGGCGAGCGCCGTCATGACAATCATGAAGACCGTGGCCTCGTTCCCAATGCCGAGCAGCAGGATCGCGATGGGGATCCAGGCAAGGCCGGGGATGAGCTGCAGCACGTAGACCAGCGGCATCATCAGCCGCTCCGCCACCCGCGACCAGCCCACCAGCGCGGCTACGGTGACGCCCGCGGAGGCCCCGATGCAGAAGCCGATGATCCAGCGGGCGAGGCTCGCCCCCGCATGCGTGTAGATGCTGTAGTCGAGCAGGCGCTCGCCCCCAAGAAGCTCAAAGAGACGGACAGCGGTTTCGACTGGCCCCGGGAAGGGCGCCCGCGACCTGACCGCGGCTGCCACCACCGCCCAGATGATCAGACCCAGCACCACCGGCGCAATGGCCCACAGGGCCCTGCTGACCGCGCCGCGCGACCGGCGCCGGGTCATGCCGACTCCAGGTGCTCCTGCAGCATCTCACGGAGCGCACCGGGGGAGGGAACGCGGCCGCTGATCAGCACCGTGTCATCCAGCACCAGCGCTGGTGTGAGGACCGGCCCATAGGTGGCGATCTCCGCGGGCTCCTTGATGTGCTCCACCGTCGCATCCGCCACACCCAGCTCGTCGAGGGCCTCCGTGGTGAGTTCATGGAGCCGATTGCACTTGGGGCAGCCGGTCCCCAGGATGTACAGGCGATGACCCCCGCCCTCAGGGGCGGCGCGCTCGGCGAACGCTCCCGGCACGCGCTCGCAGAAGGATGCGACCACCTGCGCGGTGGAATCCAGCCGCTCGACCTCGGCCTGCAGGTCGCTCAGCCAGCGTTCAATGACCGCCAGTCGCTTGTCAACGCCGGGCGAGGCCTCCTCAGATAGCGCCTCCGCTTGCTCCTCCCCGGTGGGTGTCAGCAAGCGGTCTATCTCGCTGCGGGGGATGCGGTGCTGGCCCCCGGGGAGCTTGGCGGACTTCAGCTTCCCGTCGTAGATATAGCGCTTGATGGTGGGGACGCTGAGCTGAAGCGCCTCCGCCGCCTCCGTCACGGTCAGGTAGTCCACCGCGATCCACTCCATTGAGTATCATAACATTGCTGAGCGTGTATATGCATATCATATCGTATCATAAATGTCAAGGGCTGCCGCGGGCGCGAATCCCAGGTCTCCGTGGCGTGCGTGCGAGCGCCCGGAGGCACCACGCGACCTCGCCTGCGCCCCAGGCCCGTCGTAGGAAGCCAGCGGCCTCGCGGGCACCCGCGCCCCCCAGCGGCAATCTGGGCCCGCGCGCTACGCGCTGTGCACGCAGGCCTGCTTCCCTCGGCGGCGAATAGCCCCGCAGGGCCGCCGGGAGCAAGAGAGGTCACCTGGGAGGGCGACCACGATGACTGACGAGGCCTTGGCCGTCGAGCACATCGAGCTGCCCATCGAGCAGTTGCCAGCCGGCGAGATCGCGCCGCCGATGGAGCCGGATCATCCGTCATGGGCGCTGCTGGAGGGCTGGGATGACCCGCTCGCGCCACGAGCCGGCTACCGCCTGCCCTCCGGGAAGCGCCGTGTGGAGCGCGGAGGCCGGGCGGCGCTTGAGTTCGAGAGTGGCGGGGCGCTTGAGCGGGCGCTGGTGACGGGCGAGGAGACCTGGCGGGAGCTGGCCATCGAGTGCGAGATGCAGGGCCTTCAGGAGGAGGCCGGCCCCACGAACGATGACTGGATGGTGGAGCGCGCCCGAGCGGGCCTGGTCTTTCGCGCCGCGACTTCGCGGCGGCACTACTTCCTGTGCCTGGAGGGCCTGCAGCGGCTGGTCATTTACCGCCGCATCGACCAGGAGTGGCTGGAGCTGGCCTCCGCACCAGTGGACTACGATGGGCAGGCCATCACCCTGCGCGTCGAGCTTGACGGCGACGGCATGAGGGCCTCCTGCCCGGAGCTTGGGGTGGAGATGTTCGCCACGGACACCACCATCCGGTGCGGACGGGCCGGCTTCCGCTCACTGGGGGGCTCGCGACTGCTGTCCCCCTCCGTGCACATGACTCCCTCGCAGCGGCGCACGAACCGGCGACTGGCGGAGGGGCGCCGCCGGCTGGTCGCGGCGGAGCGCGGGGCCCTGCCGCCAGCGGAGCAGGTCGATGAGCTGCGCCTCCCCGCCGGCCACCGTCTCCTGGAGGCCATCAACCTGCGGTCTGGGAAGGACAACGAGCTGCTGCTGCGCGGTCCCGGCGGCCTGCTGGCGACGGACTGGTCGGGCAAGGAGCTGTGGCGCTTCGCCGATGATGTGGCGCAGGTCAAGATCGCATCGGAGCCCACCGGCGGCTCGCGGCGCATCTATGCGCTGGTCGGTCGGCAGCGGGCGTACCAGCAGGTCAGCGTGCGCGGCGACCCCAATGTCTGGACGGTGGCCTCGCAGATCGTGGTGCTGGATGGCGCCACCGGCGAGGAGTTGGCGCGCAGGGAGCTGCCCGAGGACCCGCACCTCGATGTGCTCCGCCAGTATGATCTCTCGAACGAGACCGGCCGCCTGAGCGGCGACGAGCCCGTGGACATCATCGTCCGCCACTGGCGGCAGGACCTGGGGCACGGGGGTCGCGACCTGTGGGCCTTCAACGGGAACCTGGACCTGCTGTGGCACGCGGAGGTGGATCCGCCCTACGGCCACCACAATGCCGTCCACCTCGTAGACCTGACGGGCGACGGCCGGTCGGAGGTCGTCGCGGGCGGTACCACGCTGTCCGCTGACGGCGAGGTCATCGCCGTTCACGACCTGGCGCACGAGATGCGCGCCATCCGCGGGGCCGGGCACTACGACGCGGTGGCCGTGGGGCACTTCGGCTGCGACCCTGACCGCGACCCGGTGGCATTCCTGATCGGCGGCAGCGCCGGCGTCTACGTCACCAACCCGCTTACGGGCAGGACGCGGGCGGTGCAACGCATCGGCCACGCTCAGGGCGTGCAGGAGTGCCGCGTGCGGCAGGACATGCCCGGCCGACAGGCTCTTGCCCACACCCGCTGGGGGAACATGGGCATCACGACGCTCCTGTCCGGCCTCGGCGACAGGCTCTGGACCATACAGCCGCACTTCATCCCCGGCACCAGACCGGTGCAGTGGCTCCCGGAGGGGCCGCAGCACCTGTGGATCTGCCCCACGCGGCAGACCCTCGCCCTGTACGACGGCCGCGGCAGGCCCATCCGGGAGCTGGAGGCGCTGAAAGGCGCCTGGGGCGATCGCCCGGCCACAGAGGTGCGCTGCAGCGTGCTGAGGCGCTCGCCTGAGGGCCAGGACCTGCTGGCGCTGACCATCGACGAGCGCGTCCTGCTCTTCGGGCCCAGATCGGCCTGAGGGCGATTGGGAGGCACTGCCATGACCGACGACGTGGCGGAGATCAGACCGGAGCGCTATTACTGCACCTTCGGGCCCCACGATCCGCTCGCCCGGATCCGACAGGGGCAGGAGGCTGTCGTGTGGTGTGTCGATGCCCGTGGTCTGGACGAGAGCGGCGAGGCCATCGGCGTCGAGGACCTCGCCGGCCCGCCCGGCGCCCGCCGACAGATTAGCAACCCGGTGACGGGCCCTATCTACGTCGAGGGCGCCCAGCCGGGCGACGCTCTGGCGGTGCATCTGCTCGACGTGCAGCCGACCCGCCCCTGGGCGTGGTCGGCGGCCCATAGCGACTTCGGTCTCTTCAGCACCGAGGACATCTACGGACCGACCACCTTCGCCCCGCCGCAGTGGCCCGATCGGGAGCGCTGCGAGTTCCGCTGGGATCTGGACCTCCAGCGAGGCACCGGGCGGCTGGAGCTGCAGCACAGCCGCCTCCCTGCGGTGGAGCTGCCCCTCTCGCCGTTTCTGGGCTGTTTGGGGGTGGCGCCGGAGCGTGGCGAGTCCAGGATGACCATGACCCCGGGCCGTCACGGTGGGAATATGGACTGCCCGCAGATCCGCCCAGGCACCACGGTCTGCTTCCCGGTGTTCGAGGAGGGCGGCCTGCTCGCCATGGGCGACTGCCACGCGGCCCAAGGCGATGGCGAGCTGTGCGGGGTAGGGCTGGAGGTGAGCTGCCAGGTGCGGCTGAGGGTGGAGGTCCTGGACGGCTGGACGATCCGCTGGCCTCGTGCCGAGGATGACAGGCACATTATGACCATCGGCAGCGTCCGGCCTCTGCGCGCGGCCCTCGCGGCGGCCCAGGTGGAGCTGCTCGACTGGCTGGTCGCCGGCTACGGCTTCGACCGCCTCGAGGCCTGGCAGGTGCTCTCGCAGGTGGGCACGACGCGGATCGGCAACGTCGTGGACCCCAACTACTCGGTGGTCGCCCGCTTCCCGAAGGCCTACCTCCCTGAGTGAGCGCTTCACATGCGGGCCGATTGAGGTGCGAGGGCGACACGTAGCGCGGAGCAGGACAAGCGCAGTCGCACACACGAGACATTGAGCGGTGACGGACGGGTCTGGAGGCTGTCATGACAGGCGACGTCCGGGAGGAGCTTCGGCGCCGGACAGCCAGCGCCATCGAGGCCGCGATCCGGGATGAGGTGACGCCCGGCGCAGTGGTCCTCGTCGGCCGCGGGGATGAGGTGCTGTGCCACGAGGCCCGCGGGCATCGGATGCTGCAGCCGGAGCGGCGCCCGATGCAGCTCGACGCCATCTTCGACCTGGCATCGCTGACCAAGCCGGTGGCGACCGCGCCGTGCGTGCTGCAGCTCATCGAGCGCGGGGACCTCTCGCTGGACACACCGGTGCGGGCGATCCTGCCCGGCTTCACCGGCGACGGCCGGGCGGCAGCGACGGTCCGGCACCTCCTTACGCATTCGGCCGGGCTGCCGGCGTACCGCAACTACCTCGATGCGCTGGGCGAGGACGTCCCGCCCGCCCAGCGGCGCAGGCGCGTGGTCGACGACATCTGCTGCCTGCCGCTGGAACATGCGCCCGGCGAGGGCTTCCTGTACTCGTGCCTGGGCTACATCCTGCTGGCCTCGGTCGTCGAGGCGGTCGCCGACACGACCCTGGATGAGCTGGCGGAAGAGAGTGTATTCCGGCCGCTGGGCATGGCTGACACCTGCTTCAACCCCCGACCGGAGCGTGCGCTCCGCTGCGCTGCCACGGAGCAGCTCTCCGACGGGGTGCTGTGCGGGGTCGTGCATGACGAGAACGCGAGATACCTCGGTGGCGTGGGCGGCAACGCGGGGCTGTTCTCGACTGCGCGTGATCTGTCGCGCTTCATGCAGGCGATCCTGGGCGGCGGGCAGCTCGACGGCGCGCGCATCCTGACCGAAGAGAGTGTGCGGCGGATGATCTCGCCGCAGCTTGAGCTGGGCGAGACCAGACGGGGGCTGGGCTGGGACATCGCCAGCTCCCACTCGCCGCAGGTCCGGGGCGGCTTCCCGCCGGGAGGCATCGGGCACAGTGGCTACACCGGCACCTCGATCTGGGCCGATCCGGCCAGCGGGGTGTACGTGATCCTGCTGACGAACCGGGTCCACCTGGGCCGGGATCGAGAGGTCGGCCCGCTGCGGCGGGAGGTGGCGACGATCGCGGCGGACCTGCTGCTGCACGCGCAGTGAAGCGGCGCCAGACGTAGGAGCGCCGGCGACGAGAGAGGAGCATGGTCATGCGCTGGCGGCTGATTCTCATTACTCCGCTTCTGCTGGAGAGTGCGACCATGGCGTCGATTGATGATGGGCTGGTCGGACACTGGCCGCTTGCGGGCGATTGCCGTGACCACTCAGGGCACGGGAACGATGCGGTCAACCACGGTGTGAATCTGCACTCCGCGGGCCCCGACGGCGAGGAGGAGGCGCTGTTTGACGGCCTGTCGAGCTGGCTGGAAGTGCCGAATGATGCGAGCCTGCGCCTCGGCAGCGGCGACCTCACGATCGCGGCATGGGTTCGCACCGACGAGCTGCTTGACGATGTCATCGGGGACATCTGTTCCAGCTACGATCCTGCACGCCGCCGCGGATTCAACTTCACTATCGTCAACCATGCCGGGATGACCTCCAGCCAGAGCAACTACCGGACGCTGCAGTTCGGCATCGACGACGGGCGCATGACCGGCTGGCAGGACTGCGGCCGGCCGGGTCAGGCGGTGTTCATTGCCTCCATGGCGGCCCACGACGGGGACCTCTACGTCGGCACCTGCGAGCCCGGCGAGGGCCAGGCGGGCCACGTCTACCGCTGCCTCGGCGGTGGCGAGTGGGAGGACTGCGGCAGCCCCGACGACAGCAACTCCGTAATGGCGATGGCGGTGCACGACGGCGATCTCTACGTGGGCTCGGCAGCCTATAACACGAGGGGCTCGCTGCTGCCGGCGGCTGAGAACACCACGCCCGGCGGGCACGTCTTCCGCATGGCAGACGACGGGAGCTGGATCGACTGCGGCCAGATCCCCGAGGCCAGGGCAACCTACTGCCTCACCGTCTACCGGGGCGAGCTTTACGGCATAGCGATGTACGTCCCGGGCGTCTACCGCTACGATGGAGGCACGGACTGGACCTACTGCGGCACTCCGGGGGACCAGCGCTCCATGGCATTGGCCGTGCACAACGGCTCCCTGTGGGCCAGCGGCAACGGCAGTGCAGGCGTTCATCGCTATCTCGGCGGCGAGGACTGGGAGTTCTGCGGCAGGCAGGAGGACAACACCCAGACCTACTCATTCGCGATTCACGAGGGCGAGATGTACGTGGGAACGTGGCCGGACGGCTCGGTCCATCGCTACGACGGAGGCGGCCGGTGGACGAACGTCGGCCGCCTGGGTCGGGAGAAGGAGGTCATGGCTATGGCGGTCTACAATGGGCGGATCTATGCGGGGACGCTGCCGCTGGGTCAGGTCTATCGCTTCGACGGCCCCGACACGTGGACCCTCACCGGACAGCTCGATACCACGCCCGACGTCACCTATCGCCGCGTTTGGACCATGGCCATCCACAACGGCTGGCTCTACGCCGGCACGCTGCCCTCAGGCCGCGTCTACCGGATGCAGGCCGGCACCGCGGCGACCTACGACCATCCGCTGCCGGCGGGGTGGTGCCATGTAGCCGCCCTGCGCGAGGGCGAGGTGCTGAATCTGTTCGTGGACGGGGAGCCCGTCAGCCAGTCCGCTGCGGGGCAGCCCGCGGACTACGACATCGACAGCGCCATGCCTCTGCGCATCGGCTTCGGCCAGCACGACTACTTCAGCGGATCGATCAGCGACCTTCGCATCTACCGACGTGCGCTGAGCGGCAGCGAGATTGCCGCTCTGGCGCAGCGGTGAGGGAGGGCCTCAGCGGCGGACCGGTGTGCTGGGGCGGACCCGCTGCCGGCGGATTCCACTGCTACCGCCGGATGGCGACCGGCTCGGCGTCCGCGATCTGGATGGCGTAGAGCTTCGCCATGTCCAGCCGGAAGCGCAGGCGGACCGCCTGCCCAAGGTGCTGGGAGAGGTCGGCGCCCTCACGCCACACGGGCGTAAGCGCCACGCCGTCGCCATGGATCGCCTCCGAGGTAGCGAGCACCTCGCCATCGAGGTCGAGAAGCTCCACGGTGATGGAGCTGCCGACCTCGTCTGGCGGGTTGGGCGGGGCCACATCGGCGTTCGCGTTGATCTCAAGCCGCGTTCCCCGGAGCACGAAGGGCTTCGTCGTCACCGTGCCTGGCCTTCCGGCAGCATCGAGGGAGACGAAGCCATCGAGCCGCTGCGCGTAGCGGTGGATGGCGCCCGGGATCCTCCGGCCGTACCACCGGCCGTTGTGCGGGGTCTCGTGTTCCACGCCGTACATCCACAGCTCATCGCCGACGCGGATCATGCCCGGGCCCATGTACGCCGAGTAGCCGATCTGCTCGCCGAGCCGCCTGGCGCCGGGATCGATGGGCACGTACGCCTGCCGGAAGCGGCGGTCGAGGTGAATGCCGTCGCGGCTGCTGGCGAACATGATCTCGCATAGCCCCGTGTCGTAGTGATGGACTGAGGGGAAGAAGAGGTAGACGCCCGGCGCGAAGGGATAGATGCTGGCGGCGGAGTTGTAGAGACCGCAGCCCCACTCACCGCCGGGATCGTCCGCGTCGGGAGCGGCGATCTCCACCGCCGGCGGAAACTCCCGGAACACCTCGGATTCGCTGCGGCCGATGCGCCGCGATGCCTGACCGACGGGCCTGCCCTCCTCGTCGCGGCGATAGACGTTAACGCGGACGTAGGCGACGTACCTCTCGATGTACGGGTCCCAGAAGCACACGTTCTGGGTGTCGGTGCCGCCTGAGGGGAACAGCAGGCCGTGGGGGGTGTCGATGGATCTCCAGTGAATCCCGTCGGCGGAGACGGCGCCGCTGATGCTGGTGTGCTGAGGGCAGCCCTCATAGGGGTAGATCCGATAGAAGTCCCCGAAGATCATCTTGTACCTCTCATCTGGCGAGGCCGCGTGCGGGTCGATGAGGACGGAGCCTCCGTGCACGTAACCGCCGCACTTCCCGACCATGATGAGGTTATTGTCCGCGGATCCCTCGAACTCGACCTGTCCCAGGCTCGGCTTCTCCCAGTGGATTCCGTCCTCGGACTCCGCATACGCCACCCTGTCCATCCAGTGGCCCTTGATGTCGGGGTGCCAGTACCAGCTCCCATAGTACATCCGGAATCGGTCAGCATCGCGAAGGACAGTGACGTATCCAAGTCCCGTCGGCTCCCAGGGTGCGTCAGCGCGCAGCACCTCGCCTGCCCTGCGCGCGGGGTTGAGCGTGAACCGGACCCCCTCCATCGCCTCAATGAAGTCCTCATCGATGAAGAGTTGCTTATTCCCGCCGATCTCGCGCGCGTCATTGGCCCATGTGCTGCCGGTCGCTGAGATCGCCGCCGCCAGCGTCACGACGATACCGGCCATCGGCCTCATCGTCCTGCCTCCGTTCGACGAGATGTGCGCCCCCGTCGGCTGGGGCTACTGTACGGGTGCTCCACGCAGAACGCGGACCTGGTCCACGTAGCACTCTCCCAGCCCGCAGATGGCCAGGCGCACGGCCAGCCTCTCGACGTTGCCCGGGACGATCCGCCCGACGGCCATCTGCCGCCAGCCCTCTGTATGCGGCTGCTGCGTGACCTCGGTGGAGCCGGCGCTCCACCCCCTGGGATTGCCGCCCTGCTCGTCCCAGCCGATGAGCCCAAGCGTCGCTCCGCGCGAGGTCATCTGCAGGTCCTCGGGCACGAACACCCGGGCGGTGACCAGGATCGCCTCGCCGGGCTCGACCGGGATGCGCTCGCTGATGGCGTTCACGATGACCCAGTCGCTCTGCAGCGCCGTCCAGCGATCGGAGTTCTCGGACTGCACCGCCGACCACAGCCGCAGCGACGTCTCGCCATCAGAGGCCCGCGAGGTCGAAAGCTCGATGCCGTACTCCGCATCCTCCTCGTCGGGGATCTGCCACCGACCCGCGAGCTGGGCCGGGGTGAGCTCGAAGGACTCCGCCATGACCTCCGTCCACTCGTAGCGCCGCCGGTCCTCCGGAGCGATCAGCGCGTCATAGGGCAGCAGCATCGCCTCGTAGCGGGGCCGCACGTAGCGGTTGACCGAGTGGATCCGCAGCGCCTCGCCGCCGGGGTTGGCCTCCGCGATCTGCATGATCTCGGAGTAGGCCTCGGTGGCGCGCTGGAGGGCCTCGACGTCCCCGGTCCGGCGCCAGCGCCGCTCGGCCTCCAGCCCCTCCACGCGCAGCTCGGCGTAGCGGTATGCCGCCGCCACCGGCGCGATGCGCGTCAGCAGCGTCTGGTCGCCGCCGGCCAGCTCACGCGCCCGCTCCAGAGCGGCCGTGGCCCTCCGTCGCGTCTGGGGCGGCAGGACCTTCTCGCCCCACTCGCCGACCTCGTGGTGGACGTGAACGTCCGGCGCGGTGAAGGCCTCCTCCACGGCCTGGTAGAACTCGTGCATCGCCGGCGACGCCGGGCCGAAGGCCAGGTCGAAGTACTCGTCCAGCGCGGCCTCAACGTCGGTCTCCGGGTCCCACAGCATCTGCGCCATCACCCGGAAGTTTACGCCGAGCTGGCCCCAGACCCACTCCCAGCCCTGGGAGAAGAAGCCCTGGAAGCCGGCCTCGTGCAGCCGCCGGATGTCAGCCGCCAGCCGGCGAGCGATGGGCCACGGCATCTGCTCCCACATCGACTTACAGGTGTAGGCGTAGTACCACATGTTCTCGTGCACCCCGGCCCAGTCCGAAAGAAGCGCGTTGAACTGCCGGTTCCTCTCGCACTCCTCGTCGGTCAGCGGATGCGAGTAGCACGCCGGAACCATGTGGCAGAGGCTGACGATGACGTTGGGGCGCGGCAGGTGCGTCTTCGGCGGCCAGGTGTAGTTCTGGTAGGCGAAGGTGTAAAGGAGCTTGCCGGGATGCTCCTGCGCGAGTCTGTCCGCCACCTCGTTGACGAAGGCGAAGTAGCGGTCGCTGACGACCGGGAAGGTCCTGCCCCAGCGCTCCATGGTCTCGGTGTCATAGGCGGTGCAGGCGTCGCACTCGCACCAGTTCTGATTGTCGTTGGGGCACAGCGAGAAGAACGTGGCCTCCGGGTGCTGGTCGAAGTACTCGACGGCCTTCTCGGCGACGATCCGCCTCACGTCGGGGTTGGAGACGCAGATCTGCGTGCCCCGGCCCGCCCGGCGCACACCATCGCGGAGGGCGTAGCACTCCGGGTGCTCCTCGAAGTACTCTGCCTCGGGGAGCAGGCCGTCGAAGGCGTGGTGCATCGTTCCCTTCATATACCCGCCGCGTTTGGCCATCTCGGGGTCGCCCCAGCTCGCCGGGGTCTGCGACAGGATATGCAGCCGGTTCCTGATCGCCCAGTCCACGTACTCCGGGCTGCGGAAGCCCGAGGCGATGCGGAATCTGAAGGCGGGCGACTCGTCGATGTCCACGTCAGGCACCGTGAAGTCATCGCTCTGCGGGATGATCTCGCCGGCGTCGCCGGGCATGATCCACCGCACGCCGAGGAAGCGACGCAGGAGGTCATAGGCCGCATAGATGGTGCCACGATCGCCACGGCCTATTACGAAGACGCCCTCCCCGAGAGTGCGGATGAGATATGGGTCAGGGGAGGCGGCGTCAGCCTCGTAGCCGAGATCGGCGGCCGGTTCGGTGCGCCCCACGGAGATGAACGGGCCGTCAGGCGGTTGGCTCACGATCGGCAGCTCAGCCCCGGTGGCCTGGCGCGCGACGCGCTGAATCTCCTCCGCGGCGAACTGCTCGGTGGGCGACGGATCGGGGGAGATCAGTATGGCCCCGCGTGGCCGGCGGTTCTCGACCGGTGTGACGCTGGCAGTGGCGAGGCCCGCCGACACGGCCAGCAGGACGATCGTGACGGTCGCGGCGAGCGGCGGCGTCTGCATGAGAGGCACCTCTGGTGACGCTATCTGAAGACCGAGATCAGGAGCACGACCGCCGCGGCAATGAGCACGCCGTAGACCACCCGGCGAAAGAGCAGCTCATCCACCCGGTAATGCGCGGGCGCCCCCAGCGCCAGTCCAGCGAGCGTGAAGGGAACGCACATCCCGGCGACGCGCAGGACATCGATGGTCAGCGTCCCGGCGACCGCCCAGCGGCCGATCAGGATCGTGTTCAGCACCAGCCACAGCAGGCTCATCGTGACGCGGAAGAGGCTCTTGTCAGGAAGCGCCCGAGCGCAGTAGACGACCATCAGCGGCCCCCCGGCGCCGAAGGCCCCGTGGATGACGCCACCCAGCGGCAGCAGGGCGGTAATGCCCCGACCCTTCCAGCCGTCCAGTCCATCAGCGCCCACGTCTGCAGGCATCGGATGGATGAGGCCGTGGACACCCACCCCCAGCGTGAACAGCCCCAGGACCAGCTTCAGCGGCCCCTCCGGCATGTAGCCCGACATCCACATGCCCACTGGCAGCCCAACTACCACGAAGCCCAAGAGCTTGCCGAAGGCGGGCCAGCGGATGTGCCGCCAGGCCTCGATGACGATGAGCACGGCGAGCAGCCAGGCCTGCATCACGAGCACGGGCACGGCCATGTCCAGGCCGATGAGCAGCGTCACAAAGGGCAGCGACAGCACCGTGGCTCCGAAGCCGGTGATGCTGCCCTGGAAGTTGGACAGGAAGACGACCAGGAAGACCAGCCCGTAGCGTGTGAACTCGCTCACGTGCGCAACCCGCTACTGCAGGGTCTCCATCTCCCGCTCCCGGGCCAGATCGCCGCGAGCGCAGATCTCATCGCGGGCCTCCGCCCAGAAGTCCAGGACCTCCTGCGGGATGCCGGGCACGTCCTGGAACTGGGCGGTCAGAAAGATCTCAGCCATCCGGCAGCCCATGTCCGGCGTGACCAGGCTCTCGCCCATGCACATGACGTTGGCGTCGTTCACCGTGCGTGCAAACTCCGCGGCCATGGGGCTCTCGCATGGGACGGCGCAGATCCCCTCGAACTTGCCCGCGGCCAGGCCCATTCCGGTGCCGGAGCCGCAGCAGAGGATGCCGCGCTCGGCCTCGCCCTGCTGCAGCACACGCGCGGCGCGCTCGGCGATCGACGGGAACTTCACGAAGGTCGAGGTGTCGTGGCAGCCGACGTCGATCACCTCGTGCCCGTTCTCCTCCAGCCACTCCCTGACGGCGCTCTTGAGCAGGAAGCCCTTGACGACTGAGCCGACGACGACCCTCATTGTGGTTTTCCCTCTCCCTGTTTGCAGGCTCGCTTGATGTGCTCGACGTTCATCTCGTGTTTATTGAGAAGGTACTCCTCGGTGGCGACCTCCCCGAACTGGTCGTGGACGCCCAGGCGCTTCACCGGAGTGGGCAGCCTCTCGGAGAGCACCTCGCAGACCGCGCCGCCGAGGCCGCCGATCACGCTCTGGTTCTCGACGGTCACCACCCAGCCGGTCCTGCGCGCCGACTCGAGCAGGCTCTCCTCATCGAAGGGCTTGACGGAGGCGTAGTGGAGGTGATCGACGGCGATGCCCTCCTCAGCAAGCTCCTCGGCGGCCTGCTTCGCGAACTGCGTGGTCCATCCGGTGCTTACCAGCGTGGCCGCGTCGCCCTCGCTCAGTCGCACCGCCGTCTCGGGGTCGAAGACGTAGTCCTCGTCGAAGATCTGCGGCTGCACCGGGCGGATCATCTGCATGTAGGCCGGGTGGGCGTACTCCGCCATCCATCGCACACACGATGACAGCTCGTAGACGTCACAGGGCGAGAAGACTACCATGTTGGGCATCACCCGCATGATCGCCAAGTCCTGGAAGCACATGTGGGTGCCGCCGTTGGCCCCTGTGGTGATGCCCGGTGCGGTGCCAACGATCTTCACGTTGGCGTCGGCGTAGGCCACCGAGATGGTGATGGCGTCGTAGGTCCGCCGGGTGGCGAAGGGTGTGAAGCTGGCGCAGAAGGGGATCATCCCATCCACCGCCAGGCCGGCCCCGATACCGATCATGTCGGCCTCGGCCACCCCGGTGTCGATGAAGCGCTCCGGGTGGGCCTCCGAGTAGGTCGGGATGGTGCCGGAGGCCTTGCCCAGGTCGGCCTCCACGACGACGATGTCGGGGTCGCTGTCCGCCAGGTCCACCAGCGTCAGGGCGTAGACCTCGCGCATCTCAAGCTCGTGCAGCGGGACATCGGTCATGACTGTTCGACCTCGTAGGGGAGAGTGTAGTCCTGGCGCCTCAGGCCGCACATGTACCTCTCGAAGGTCTCCTCGTCCGGGATCTTGATGTTGTGGCTCTCCGGGCGATTCTCGGCCACCGTGCAGTCACGGGCCTTGCAGGTGTGGGCGATGATCATGGTGGGCTTGCCGGCAACCTGCTGGGCGGCGGTGATGGTGTCGTAGATGTCGTCCCAGTCATGGCCGTCCATCTCCATGACCTCCCAGTTGAAGGCCCGCCACTTGTCCACGAGCGGCTCGAGGGTGATGACCTCGTCCGTGAAGCCGTCGATCTGCAGCTTGTTGTAGTCGGTGATCGCCACGAGGTTGTCGAGCCCCTTGTGGCCGGCGAACATGGCGGCCTCCCAGATCATGCCCTCGTCGCTCTCGCCGTCGCCCACGATGCAGAACACCGTGTGGTCCTGCTTCCGGATGCGCCCGGCCATGGCGAAGCCGCAGGCGCATGACAGCCCCTGCCCCAGCGACCCGGCGGTCATGTCCACGCCCGGCGTCTGCAGCCGATCTACGTGGCTTGGCAGCCGCGTGCCGTTGGCATTGATGGTCTTCAGCTCCTCCTTGGGGAAGAAGCCCTGGTAGGCCAGGGCCACGTAGAGCACCGGCCCGGCGTGGCCCTTGGAGAGCACCAGGCGGTCGCGGCCCTCCCACTTCGGGTTGTCGGGATCATACCTCATGATCCGCCAGTAGAGCGTGATCATGATCTCCACCAGGCTCAGCGACCCGCCCAGGTGGCCGGAGCCGGAGCGGCAGATCATGTCGGTCATGACGTAGCGGAACTCGCCCGCCAGGTCATCGAACCTCTCTCTGTCGAATCGTTCCGGCATGTGACCTCTCCTCACAGCATGCTGCGGTAGATCTCGCGGAGGTCGTCGCGGGTGACCTCTCGCGGGTTGTTGTCCATCAGCGGGTGGAAGCTGCTCTCAACGATGTCGTCGATGTCCTCCTCCGTCACGCCGATCTCGCCCAGCGTCGTGGGCAGGGGCGAGGCGGCCTTCATCCGCGCCACCTCGTCGGCGAACTCCAGCATGTCCTGGCAGCCGGCCGCCCGCGCCAGCGCCTGCCCCCGCTCACCCATGGCCGGGGCGTTGAAGCGGATGAAGTGATCCAGCGTCATGGCGCAGGCCGTTCCGTGCGGCAGGTGATATGTAGCGGAGAACGGGAATGAGCAGGCATGCACGGCCGCGTTCTGGGGCGCCTGGAAGGCGAGCCCGCCGAACAGCGCCGCCATCGACATGCCCTCCCGGGCCTCCGTGTCCGCCGGCTCCTCCAGCGCCCGGGGCAGGTAGTCGAAGACCAGCCTCACCGCCTCCCGCGCGAAGAGGTCGCAGATGGGCTGGTGGTTCTTCGACCAGTAGCCCTCCACCGCGTGGGCCAGGGCATCAAAGCCGGTGGAGGCGGTCACCGTCGGCGGCATGGAGGCCGTCACCTCGGCGTCGATCAGCGCCACGGTGGGGTAGAAGTTCTCATGCACCAGCGGGGCCTTGACGCCCTTCTCCGGGTCGCCGAGCACCGCGTTGGGCGTCACCTCGCTGCCGGTGCCGGCGGTGGTCGGCATGGCGACAAGCGGCAGATGCCTGTCGTCGAGCGTGGCCCCCTCGGAGTGATACTGCCGGGCGAGACCGCCCTGCACCGCCACGGAGCAGGCGACCTTCGCGCAGTCCATGGAGCTTCCGCCGCCTGCGGCCACGACGACGTCGATATCCTGCTCGCGGATGGTCCGCGCCAGCGCGTCCACCATCCCGACCGTGGGGTTGGGCTCGACCTCCGCGAACACGGGGGTCCCGGGGCCGAGTATGCCGCGGATCTCCTCGATGAGCGGAAGCTCGGCGAGCCCGCTGTCGGTCACGAGCACCGGCGATTCGCCAAGCTCCGAGATGACTCCGGGAAGCTGCCGTCGAACCCCGGGACCGAACACGATCTCAGTCGGCTGCCAGTATCTCCAACCGTCGCCCTCAAGCTCCAATATCCGCTCTCTCCCTGTTCGATGTGATGGGGCGGGTGGGACGGACTTCGCGGCTCCGCCTCCAATCCCCTTCTCCCGGCGCCGGGTGCGGGCAGGAGACAGCCGATGCGTCGGCGAAAGTAGGCCCCCGACAGATGGTCGTGTTTCGACACCAGGTGAGTCACGCGACGAGGCAGAACTCCCGGACCGGCCCCAGCCAGGCGGCCGGCGCCGAATCTCACCATCAGGAGGCCACGAGCATGGCACCGACACCGTCGATCCCTGATTCCGAGTTCGAACAGCGATGGCATAGGCTGCAGGAGAAGATGGCCGAGCAGGACCTCGATGTGGTCATCGCCCACGGTCACGAGGCCGACCCGGCCAACGTGCGCTACCTCTCGGACTACTGGCCGCTGTTCGAGACCGGAGGAGTGGCCATCGGGCGCAGCGGCGAGCCGGCGCTGCTCATCGGCCCGGAGAGTCTCACCTTCGCCGAGGACCGCAGCCGCATCTCGACGATCATGCAGATCCTCCAGTACCGGGAGTCCGCGGAGCCGGACTACCCCGGCATGAAGCTGGACACCTTCGAGGACGTCTTCGCCGCGGTGGCCGACGGCGAGGTGAGCCGCAGCGGCATCGCGGGGCTGTCGGTCATGCCCATGACCATCTACAGCGCCATCGAGGCGGCGGCGGGCGACGCAGAGGTGGTGCGGGCCGACGACCTGCTGACCGAGATGCGCCAGGTCAAGAGCGAGAACGAGATCGCCTGCATGCGCGAGGCCTTCCGCATCAGCGAGGAGGCCACCGAGGTGGTCCTGGAGCAGATGAAGCCGGGGATGACCGAGCAGCAGGTGGTGGGCATCGCCCAGGGGGCCATGTACGCCGCCGGCGCGGAGTACGAGGGCCATCCCACCTACGTGCTCAGCGGGGAGGCGAGCACCCACGCCATCGGCCGGCCCAGCGCCGCGGAGCTTTGCGAGGGCGAGATGATCCAGCTCAACATCGGGGCCCTCGTCAGCGGCTACTCCTCCTCCGTGGGCCGGCCCGTGTGCTTCGGCCCGATGCCCGACGCCATGCGTGAGCTGGTGGAGGTGGGGCTGGAGGCCCACCACAAGACCATGGAGCTGATGCGGGCCGGCATCCCCGCGAAGCAGGTCGTCATCAAGTACGAGGAGTTCGTCGAGCAGAAGGGCTACACCGAGAACATGCTCTACGGGCCCTGCCACTCCATCGGGCTGATGGAGGTGGAGCGCCCCTGGATGGAGAGCAGCTCGGAGTACCTCCTCGAGGAGAACATGACCTTCCAGGTGGATACCTTCTTCTACACCGAGGACTTCGGCCTGCGGTGGGAGGATGGCGTGCGCGTCACCAGCGACGGCGTGGAGATGCTGTCGGACCGCTTCCTGGAGGTCATCGAGCTCTAACGGCGGTCTGGAGCTGCGAGCAACGCCAGTGCCCGCCGCGAACGGCGGCGGTGGGAAGCTGCCGCGGTTGCCGTCAGCCGGCGGCTGAGGACTGCTACGCTGGAGACTGGAGACCATCATGTCTGACATCACGGTCGTCCTGGGCTTTGACATGGAGACCGATGTGGGTAGCTGGTCGCCCTACTACGAGGGCATCCAGCAGGGAACCCCGCTGATCCTGGAGCTGCTCGAGGAGCACGTGGCCACCGGCACGTTCTTCTTCACCGGCGATGCCGCCCGCCAGTTCCCTGACATCGTCCGGACGGTGGATGACGGCGGCCACGAGGTGGGCTGCCACTCCCTGTACCACGAGACGGTCGGCGACCCCATCTTCGAGATCCCGGGTGTCAAGCCGCTGCTGCCCGAGGAGGTGCCGCTGCGGCTGCGCGTCGCCACACAGTGGGTGGCCGAGAGCCTGGGGAGTTCGCCGGTGTCCTTCCGGGCTCCGCGTCTGTGGGGCAGCACGGCGGTGATCAGCGCCCTGGAGGAGCTCGGGTACGTCGCCGACGCCTCCTACCCGCTCTACTACTACGAGGAGCGGCTGGCACCGTATCACCCCAGTCGCGACGACTGGACGCAGCCGGGCGAGATGGGGATCTTGGAGATCCCCAACTTCGCCGACATGACCATCGACAGCACCGATCAGTACGGCCGAGACCGCGACCAGTGGCCGCTGTTCCGCACCGAGAGCGCCGACCGTCTCATGACCCACATCGACGCCTTCATCGGCTACGTGCGCGAGCGAGAGCAGCCCGTGGTCCTGTGCTTCTACTTCCACCCCTGGGAGTTCGTCGAGATGCCCACCAGGATGCACTACGGGGAGGGCACCGTGATCCCCGACTACTTCCTGGTGGAGAACTGCGGCGAGTACGCGCTGGAGCAGCTCGGCGTTCTGCTGACCCTGCTCGATGAGCGCGGCGCGGACTTCACCACCGCCCGCGACCTTGCCGCGAGCTGGGACTGACCGGGCAGCGGCGAGACAGGAGGGATTTCGATGAGCGCCGGCGAGGGGCATCGCGTGTGGATCTTCCCCGACGGGGACCTCCCGCCCAGGGGCCAGCCCGACCTGCCGCTGGAGGGGCACGAGTCCCTGATCGTGCTCAACACTGGCGATGAGAGAGCGCAGATCGAGATCGACGTCTACTTCGCCGAGCGGGAGCCCGAGGAGGGCCTGAAGGTCGAGGTGCCCGCGCGCCGGGTGCGCTGCTTCCGGCTCGACCGGCCGGTGGGCGACCGGGGCTTCGAGATCCCCTTCGGGCAGTACGCCCTGCGGCTGCGCTCCACCGTGAACGTGGTGGCGCAGATCGGGCGCGCCGACGTCCGCCAGGAGAGGCTGGCCTACTACACCACTATAGGCTTCGGCAGCGGCTGATGCCGTTGTCGGCCCATCGAGCCTACCGCCGCTGGCTCCCGACTCGGGGACCGCATCTGGAGGATCACCATATGAAGCTGGCTGATACCATCCCGTTCTCGACCGACCTTCGCTCGCCGCTGTGGACTGAGATCGCCTACCGCCCGGGCGCGCGGCCCCAGGCGGGTGATGTGCGCATCGATGGCTCATGGGAGGTGGTGGCCGAAGCCGAGGAGCCGGCCGTTGCCGCCGCCGCGGACACGCTCGAGGACGTCCTGCACCTGTCATACGGCGTTCCCAGGGCCCGAGCCGCCGAGCGCCGGATCGTGCTGCGCATCGAGCCGGATACGGGCGACGATCCGGAGGCCCACGCCCTGTACATCTCCGAGGACGGCATCCAGGTGTGCGGGGCCGGGCGGGCCGGGGTGCTGCACGGCGTCTTCCGACTCATCGGGCTGATGCGCGAGCGCGGCGGGCCCTTCGTGCCGGCCGTGGAGGAGACGCGCAGGCCGCTGTTCCGGCACCGGATCCACCGCTCGCCGCTGTCACCGTTCTACGTCGAGGAGCTGACCGGCTATGCCGGCCCGCCCTTCGAGAGCAGGTGGCGGGAGACGAAGTGCGAGTACCCGGCGTGGATCGAGGAGGATGCAGGACCCGACTCCTTCTACGACGACAACCTGCTGCTGCGGCTGGCGATGCACGGCTTCAACGGCATCTGGATCCGCGGCGCCCTGCGCAAGTTCGCGAAGTGCGAGGTCTTCCCGGAGTTCGGGGCGGACGCCGAGCGCATCCTGTCCGAGCTGCAGCGCCTCTGCCGGCGAGCCGCGCGCTTCGGCATCCGCGTCTTCCTCTACCTCAATGAGCCCATGGGCCTGGATGAGGACGACCCGTTCTGGCAGCGGCACCCGCAGGTCAAGGGGCCCCTGTGCCACCTCAAGCCGGTCAACTACCTGTGCAGCAGCACCCAGGAGGTCAAGGACTACCTGTCCCAGTCCTGCGAGTACGTCTTCACGCAGGTCCCGGAGCTCGCCGGGGTGCTGCTGATCACCGCGTCGGAGTACCCCAGCCACTGCTACTGCCACACCAAGCGCCCCGGCAGCGCCGAGCAGCTTGAGGAGATGATCGAGGAGGGCCAGCTCTGCCCGCGTTGCGCCCAGCGCACGCCGCAGGAGGTCGTCGGTGAGATCATCACCCTCATCCGCGACGGCGTGAAGGCCGCCAGGCCCGGGGCCGAGGTCATCGCCTGGAACTGGAGCTGGAACATGTACGAGCCCGACCCCCAGCGCGGCGTGCTGGAGCAGCTTCCGGACGATGTCATTGTGATGGGCGACTTCGAGCGCGGGCAGCCGACCTCGGCGCTGGACTTCGAGTACACGAACGACGAGTACTCCATCAAGGTCATCGGCCCCTCACCGCGCTTCACAGGGGTTGCCGACTTCCAGCGCGAGCGGAACCTGCCCGTCTACGCCAAGGTCCAGATCGGGACCACGCACGAGAACCCCGACGTGCCCTACCTGCCGGCGCTGCAGAAGATAGCGCGCAAGTGGCAGGCGCTGGTGCAGGCCGGCTGCACGGGCATGATGACCTGCTGGAACTTCGGCAACATGCCCTCACTGGCCACCGAGGTAGCCGGGGAGATGACCTGGGAGCCGCAGCCAGCGGTCGAGGAGGCGCTGACCAGCGTTGCCGCGAGGCACTTCGGCCCGGAGGCCGCCGAGATCATGGTCGCGGGCTGGGAGAGGCTCTGCCGGGCCCAGGATGACTTCCCCACCAGCATCCCGGTGATGTACTACGGACCGGTCTCCCGCGGCCCGGCCTTCCACTTCGTCTTCGATCAGATCGACCGCAAGTTCCCCCGCTCATGGATGCTCGACACCGACGTGAAGGGCGATCTGCTGGACTGGGTGAGCCCCTTCGGCGCCGGGAAGGTGGTGGAGTGCTACCGGGCGGTCGCCGAGCAGTGGGCTGAGGGCCTGGACCTGATGGAGCCGGCGCTCGAGCGAGCGGAGGGATGGCCCCGGGAGCAGCTCGCCCGGGAGATCGGCGTGGCGCGCTTCTGCCTCTCCCAGCTTGTCAGCGCCGCGAACGTCACGGACTTTCTGCTGGCCCGCAACGCCTTCCACGACTCCGCTGATCCTGCCGAGAGGCGGACGCTTCTCGAGCGCATGGACCTTATCTGCCGCGACGAGCTCGAGAACGCCTCCTCGGCGATCCCGCTGTGCGAGGCGGACTCCCGGCTGGGGTGGCATGGAGAGGCGTACGGCTACATGATCAACCGGGAGCTGATCGAGCGCAAGCTGGAGGGACTGCGGGAGATCGTCGAGCACCGTATACCCGCCGAGCGGGCGGCGCTGGGCGAATGACGCGAGCAGAGGGTGTCGGTAACATGGGTGACGGCGGGCGGATGAGCCGGCGAGAGGCAATCCAGCGGATGGCGCTGGCGGCGGCCGGCGTGGGTCTGGGCGTGAGCCGGGGCGCCTGGAGCCAGCAGCGGAGGCCCAACATCGTGATGATCCTCACCGACGACCAGCGGTGGGATGCGATGAGCAACATGCCCAACCGCTGGCCCTTCCTGCAGACCCCGAACATCGACCGGCTCGCCAGCGAGGGCGCGCGCTTCGAGAACGCCTTCGTGACCATCTCTCTGTGCTCCCCCAGCCGTGCCTGCTTTCTCACCGGCCGCCACGCCCACAGCCATGGCGTGCGCACCAACGAGGGCACGGACGTGCCCCCCGATATGCCGACCTACCCGCAAGTGCTCCAGCGGGCGGGCTACCGCACGGCCTTCGTCGGCAAGTGGCACATGGCGCGCAGCGCCGATCCCCGGCCGGGCTTCGATTACTGGCTGAGCTTCGTCGGGCAGGGCCAGTACACGGACCCGCCGCTGCAGGAGAACCATCGAGCCTTCCAGGCCCAGGGCTATATGACGGACATCCTCACCGACTACGCGGTCCGGTGGCTGCAGCGACAGGACGGGCCCTTCTGCCTGGTGCTGTCGCACAAGGCCGCCCACGGACCGTTCACTCCCGCCCCCCGGCACCGCGATGCCTTTCCCGACGCCGAGATCCCTCCGCCCGCGAGCTTCTTCGAGGACTTCGCTGACAAGCCGGCCTGGCTACGGCGCGCGATGGCTCACGGCGCGCGCCAGGACAACCGGGATCAGCCGGCGCCGGAGAGCCTCCCACCGCCGGAGTGGGACCCCACGCAGGCCACGCGGCTGGACTACCTGCGCTGTATGCTTGGCATCGACGACAGCGTCGGCCGCGTGCTGGAGACGCTGGCGGACATCGGTGAGCTGGACAACACCCTGGTGGCCTTCGCCGGGGACAACGGGTACTTCATGGGAGAGCACCGCCGCGGCGATAAGCGCCTGGCCTACGAGGAGTCCATGCGCATCCCCCTGCTGATGCGCTACCCGGCGCTGATCGAGGCCGGCGCCCGCATCGAGGCCATGGCTCTGAACATCGACCTGGCGCCGACGCTCCTGGAGCTGGCGGGCGCGCAGGTGCCGGCGGGAATGCACGGCCGGTCGCTGATCGGCCCGCTGCAGGGCCGTGAGGCCGGGTGGCGCGATCGCTTCTTCTACCAGTACTATCAGGAGCGGTGGCTGCCGGGGCTGCCGACGATCCTGGCCGTGCGCACGGACCGATGGAAGTACATCACCTGCCCCGACCTCGATGACATCGACGAGCTGTACGATCTGCGGCATGACCCCCACGAGATGACCAACCTGGCGCTGGCTCCCGAGCACGCCGGCACGCTGGCTCAGATGCGCGCAGCGCTGGAGGAGCTGAAGCGGGAGACAGGGTACACGCCGCCCCCGGAGCATGTCTTCACCATCATCGAGGCCCCCGCCGAGCAGGTGCTGCTGTTCACCTTCGAGGACGATGAGGGCGACCGCGTGGTGGACGCCAGCGGCAAGGGCAACCACGGCCGCAACGAGGGGTCGGAGCTGGTGGAGACCGAGCGCGGGACGGCCAGGCGCTTCTCGGGCGAGGAACACATCAGCGTCCCGAAGAGCGAGAGTCTGGATCCGACGCGCAGGGCCTTCACTATCACCGCCACCGTCCGCCCTGAGGCCGAAGACGGGGTGGTCCTGGCTCGCGGAGGGCAGAGTCACGGCTATGCGCTGCTGCTGCGCGACGGTAGGCCGGAGCTGGTCATCCGCGCCGGGGGCGCCGTCAGCCGGGCCGCCGGCGAGGCACGCTTGGACGGGGGGTGGGTGACCATCACTGCCATGCTCGGCGAGGACCTGCAGATGATGATATGGGTGGACGGCGAGGAGGTGGCTCGCGCCGAGGCCCACGAGCCCGTCTACCAGGACCCCAACGAGGAGATGCAGGTCGGCGCGGATGGCGGCACCTCGGTGGCGGATACGCCCTCCCCCGGGTTCGTGGGGCTGATCGAACAGATCGGCATCCATCGCGGCGAGGCGCCGCCGGGGTAAGCCGGGGGCACCTCGCGGCTTCGCACACCACACCACATCGACCGGCTACTGACAGGGAGTGCCCCCGGATGCGCTGTCTGCTACTGCTTGCATGTCTGCTGGTGCCGACGACAGGCGCTCGCGCGGAGAGCTTCGTCGAGGAGTTCGAGGATGGCCCGGGCGATGCGTGGGAGCTGAGCAGCAATGAGCCGGGCCGGGCGGCATTCGAGGATGGCCGGCTTGTGCTCGACCTTACCACGCCCGAGACGGGGAAGTGGGCGTGGGCGCTGCTGCACCGCTCGATCGCCCTCCCCGCCACGGTACGGTGGCGCCAGCAGCTCGCGCAGGACAGCCCCAACACCTACTTCTGCGGTCTGGCCCTGCTGCGGCGCTCCGGGGAATGGTCGGGGCTCAACGTGGGACTGGGGGGCGGCGGCCTGGACGATTGCGTTGTCCTGGGAAGCCAGCGGGCGGCACAGGGGCAGGTGCGGGAGGGCCGATGGTATCGGATGGCTCTCACGCTCTCATCCACCGAGCAGGTCCTCGAGGTGACGTCTGATGGGTCAGACCGGCCGCTGGCGACTCTCCGGGAGCACCGGGCCCTGACGCGAGGGCCCTACTTCCTGCGCTTCTTCCAGAACTCGCACCGTCTCGGACCGGACCTGCCCGACGAGTACGAGCAGAACCGCGGTGCCACCTGCATAGACGACCTGCAGATCGAGGCGCAGAAGCTCCCGGTGGCGTCGCCTCCGCCACCGGGGACCAGCGACCCGCTGGCGATCCCCGTGGTCTACAACCAGGCCACGCGGTGGCTGACGAGCGAGGAGGGGCTCTCGGGCGGCTGCATCGCGTGGGAGGCGTCCGGCGAGATGCCGCTCACGGGCGAGTCCGGCGTCTCCCGCTGGCTGCGGCTGCGCCGCTGGGTGCTGCCCAAGGTTCCACGCTGGCCGGACCAGCCCACCATCCGGCACGTGGATGCGCAGACGACCGAGTTCCTGCTGCCCGAAGGCGAGACGGAGGCCACCTTCGCGCTGCGGGCCCTGCAGTGGAACCTGGACCAGCATCCCCGGCTGCGATGGTCGGCTCAGCCACGGGGTGTGTCCTGGTCGCTGGCCGTGAGCGCGACGGACGGCGGCCATCAATTCGTGTGGCGCCTGGCGGAGACCGAGGAGACCGACGCGCCCTCGGAGGGGGAGCTCGACCTCCGGAAGATCTACCGCGCCTCCGGGCGCCCCAACGCCCGCGCCGAGATGGACTTCGTGGTCACGGTCCGCGCCACTGACGAGGGCCCGCAGCGGCCGGGGCTGACATTGCGCCTGACCGTGCCGGGGGCCGCCGCCGTGCTCCCTCGCACTCCGGTTGTCGTCCCCCTGGATGTCGCCAGGCAGGGGGTGCCCCTGGAGGCGATCGTCGTCGGAGCCGATGGTGCGATTGGGCACGAAGGGCAGCTCTACGCGACCGTCAACGGCCGACCCGTCGAGCTGACGTCGGTCGGCGAGAGCGGCCTGAGGCGGGCGGAGCTGGTCGGACTGCCGGTCGGTCGCCACGAGATCTCGCTCCGGGCGGCGAGTGAGGGAGGTGGAACGCTCGCCACCGGCAGCGCCGTAGTCACTGTCACCGACCTGGACTTCCTCAGCCGCTACGACCGCGCCAGGCGCAGCTACTGCACCCCCGATGGCGAGGCGTCCGGCCCGCTGCTGGGGGACCTGTTCGCATGGGTGCTCTACGAGAAGCTCGGCGCTGCTGACCGGCGCATGATCACCGGCCTGGACGACTATTCGGGCGCCGTGGGGGCGGGCGCAGACCTCTCCCACACCAAATGGCGGGTCATGCCACGGGCGGACATACAGCGCTACGTGGCGCACCTGGCGGACAGCGGCGTCGAGGTCATCCGAATCACCCCGAACGTCCAAGTGCGCGAGTACTACCTGGACGCGGGCGGGCACCTGGCGATGCATGGCCTGGAGCAGCTCAGCTACATTCTCGACGCGGCTCGCCGCCACGGCATTCGGGCGGTCATCAACCTCTTCCACTACCCCTACAATCAGTTCGGACCGCCGGTCAGCGCCTACTTCGAGGCCGGCTACCCGGAGCAGATGCAGTGGCGCAACGACGAGATGTGGGCGCTGCTGTCGCAGTACCTCAACGAGCTGCTGGGCTTCATCGGCTCCGATCCGGCGGTCATGGCCTATACCATCATGGGCGAGAACGACCAGGCTCTGCCGGTGGAGTGGATCAACCGAGCCTACAGCCTCATCAAGCGGCACGCGCCGCAGCAGATGGTGGTGCTGGAGCAGGGCGGCGGTATCCTCAACTGCCGGGAGGGGCACCCCGCAAGCTACGCCGAGTTCGCCCCGGCTACCGACGGTGGCGTCGGCTATCGGGCCTATCAGACCCATCAGTATCCCACCGACTGCTTCATGGCGGTCTGCGCGCGCTTCTACGACCTGGCGCCTCCCAGCTATCACGGGGAGGTCGCGTGCGGCATCAAGGTGACACCGCAATTCCAGGTCAAGCTCCGCGACGCCATGGGCCTGGCGCTGACGCTGCAGCAGACGATGGCCATCTCGTGGTCGGCCCCGCCCCTGGAGGAGCTGCGGAGGGCTTTCGCCGAGGCCGGGAATCTGGTAGACTGGACGCGGTTCCGTCGAGCACAGCCGCCGGTGGCCGTGGTCTTTGACGAGATAGACGCCGAGACGGCCCGCCGCCTGGTGGCGTGCGAGGAGATGCTCCAGGCGCAGGCCGTGGACTGCGAGTACATCGGGTCGGAGGCGGACCGCGCCGGCTACCTGGTGACGCTCGACGCGCGCGAGGAGATCGGGCCGGCGGCTGAGGACGCGCTGCGGCGGGCGGCGGAGGCGGCCTCGCCGGTGCGCGTAAGCGAGGGCAACCACACCACCTACGCCCTGTCGTCCGACCGGCGCTGGATGGTCGCTTACGTGCGTAACGCCACGCGCTATGAGATCATGGAGTGCGACATCCACGCCGTGGAGCGCTGTCGAATGCCCGACCGACGGAGGCGCCTGCGCGTGACGCTTCGCGGCTTCGATGGCCCCTGTCGTTATCGCGTTTGGGATGCGGCAACGGCGGCGCTGGTGCGGGAGGGGAAGCTCCGGGAAGGTATCGAGTTGGACTTCGGGGACACGAGTGCGGACGTGGTCATCAGCGTCGTTCCTGCGGAGAGGGCGGAGGACTGATGGCCGCTGTTGTGGACCGCGCCGTGCCTGTGATGTTTCATAGCGCCTGAGGCAGCTCCGTTCCGGCGCCCGTCACATCCCTACCGCTCTGCCGGTAGTCGTGCTCTCCCCGCCGGGCCCTGACGGATCAGCGTAATGTTTGGCGGCGGGCCGAATAGGGGACAAACGTGGTGAGCAAGCCGCTCATAGCCCGAGTCAAGGCACACATTCCCAGGCCGGTAAAGGAGGCGGTACACAGCGCCAGGCGCCTGCCGCGCCTGATGACGAGTCACAGGCGCGTGCTGCCCGACTTCATCGTATTCGGCGCCATGAGGTGCGGGACATCGTCGCTCTACTACAACCTCACCAGCCACCCGCAGGTGCTGCAGGCCTTCCGCAAGCAACTGAGATTCTTCGACCGCGACTTCGGGCGCGGGCTGGGATGGTACCGCGCTCACTTCCCACTGCGGGCCGAGATGGCCCGTCTGCGGCGGGAGTTGGGAGGGGCTTTCACCGGGGAGGCAAGCCCCGAGTACATCTTCCACCCGCTGGCGCCGGGGCGGATCGCCGAGACGCTGCCGGAGGTAAAGCTCATCGCTCTGACGCGCGATCCTGTGGAGCGTGCCTGGTCGCACTACAAGCACGCCGTGCGCATTGGGGTCGAGACTCTGACCTTTGAGGACGCCCTGGAGCAGGAGAGCCGGCGGCTCGACGGGGCGCTGGCTCGAATGCGGTCCGAGGATTACTATGACCGGACGTATCAGGATTTCGCCTACATCTCGCAGGGCATCTATGCCGACCATCTGGCGGCCTGGTTTGAGCGCTTTCCGCGGGAGCAGATCATGATCGTGCGCAGCGAGGACATGTTCGCCGAGCCCGGGCGGGTGATGCCCCAGGTCGGCGCGTTCATCGGGCTGGACGAGTGGAGGGGGGACTACAGGGCCTTCAACAGAGCGCGGCCGGGCGACATGCCCCCGGCAATCAGGCGGCGACTGACCGAACTCTTCGCACCACACAACGAGCGCCTCAGCGATCTGCTGGGCAGGGACATGGGCTGGGATGAGTAGGGAGGCATCCGCACCCCCCTCAGGGCCGTCGGGCGGGATCATGGTGATCTCGCTGGACTTCGAGCTTGGCTGGGGTCTGCGCGGGTCGAGGGGGGACTCAGACTGGCCGGCCAGGATACGCGGAGCGCGGGAGGTGGTCCCGCGCCTCCTCGACCTCTTCGTCAGCCGCGACGTGCACGCCACCTGGGGCACCGTTGGGGCGCTGGCGCTGCAGGACTGGGATGAGCTGCGAGCGAACCTGCCGAAGGTGAGGAGCGACTTCAAGGGCCCTGATCTGTGTCCGTACCAGTACATTCGTCAGGTAGAGGGCGGTGACGGAGAAAAGCAACTGCATTTCGCGCCGGATCTGGTGCGCAGTATCGTCAACGCGCCCGGACAGGAGCTGGCCACACACACCTTCCTGCACTACCACTGCACCGAGCCGGGGCACACGACCGCCGCCTTCGAGGCCGATCTGGTCGCCTCGCTGCATGTGCTGGGCCGGATCGGGCCCCGCCCACAGAGCATCATCTTCCCGAAGAACCAGGTCGCTGAGGACTGCCTGCGCGTCTGCGCAGACCACGGTATCGTGGCGTATCGCGGCAATGCGCCGGGCTGGCTGGCGCGGCCCCGCAGCAGCAGGGAGCGGGCCCGCGCGTTGCGCCGCGTCCTACGCGTTCTCGACGAGGTGCTGCCGCTGTCGGGATGCAATTGCCATCCCCCGGCCAGCGTCGGCAACGGGGTCCCTTGGGACGTGACCGCCAGTCGCCTGTTCCGGCCGGGGCGGGTGCGGGGGGAGACGTTCGACAGGCTGCTGGTCAGACGCATCACGAGGAGCATGAGCCACGCCGCCAGGCGGGGCCTCGTCTACCACCTGTGGTGGCACCCGCACAACTTCGCCCTCGACACGGAGCGAAAGCTGAGGCTCCTGGAGGAGGTTATCGCGGCCCTGCAGCGGCTGCGTGAGGAGCGCGGCATGATGAGCATGACTATGCTGGAGGCGGCGCGGGCGACGGCGCCAGCAGCTACGGGGGCGGGGGCGGAATGAGACTCGTAGTGCATGTCGGCCGCCTGCTGCAGCTCGCTTCTCGGCCTGTCCGCCGTCAAGCGGGGAATCGCGCATGGTGTTTACCTGACGAGGCCCATCTGCTACGATTCCGGCGGTTCAATAGCCTGGCGGTATTGAGCTCAGAGGACTGGTCGCGTTCGAGCATAACTCTCTAGCCCCCGTGGTCTGCCGCACGCGCGCTCCGGCGTTCCCTTGGGCCTTATGAGCCGTTGCCAATCTGAATGCTCGTGGTGTCGGTGGAGCAGCCGGCGCAGCACCGCCGGCGCCCCACGGATCTGTAGTTGACATGCCATCCTCGACTGGAGCAAACACTGTGCATTGTGTCATTGGTGCTCAAGCCCGATTCGTGCGCAATAACGGCCAGCCAGCCTCCAACGTCAAGAACTACGAGAGACTCTGGCGCAGGTACCTGGCTGTCTTCGATCACGTCACCGTAGTCGGACGGGTCTTCGAGGAGGAGGATCCCTGCGCAAAGCCGGTGAGAGGCCCCGATGTGTCTGTGATCGAGCTTCCCGGCTTCCGGGGCCCGCTTGCCCTGCTGGCCAACTACCGCCAGATCAACAGAGGTATAGAGCGGGCCTTTTCCCCTGACAGCGCCTACATCCTTCGGCTTCCCAGCCTCGTAAGTGACCTGCTGTGGAGGAGGCTGCGCAAGACCGGTCACCCCTACGGTGTGGAGGTCGCTGGCGACCCCTACAACACATATGCACCAGAGGGCAACAAGCACCCCTTCCAGCCGCTGTTGAGATGGCACTTCACCAGGCAGGTGCGCCTGCAGTGTGCCGGCGCTTGCGCCGTCGCATATTGCAGCCAGGCGCAGCGACTGAGGTATCCCCCGGCTGGGGATGCCTTCGTGACCTACTACTCGCAACTGGTTCTCTCCGACGATGACCTGCTCGCGCAACCACGGCAGTTTGACTCTCCCTCCAGGCTCTCCCTGGTCTCAGTAGGCACGCTCCGGCGCCTCTACAAAGGCCCTGACGTTCTGGTTGACGCCGTGGCGCAGTGTGTCGAGAGGGGCCTTGATGTGAGCATGACCTGGCTGGGAGACGGCCCACACCGCGCAGAGATGCAGCAAAGGGCCCAGCAGCGCGGCGTCGGCGACCGAGTCCACTTCATTGGGCAGGTGCCGGCTGGCAAAGCAGTTATGGAGCATCTGGACGCAGCCGACCTCTTCGCATTCCCATCCCGAGCCGAGGGACTGCCGAAGGCACTGGTTGAGGCCATGGCCAGAGGCCTTCCGTGCATAGGCTCGACCGTGGGAGGCATCCCTGAGTTGCTTCACGAAGAGGACCTCGTTCCTGCAGGCGATGCCCGCGCGCTGGCGGATAAGATCTGCGAGGTGACCAGAGATCCGGAACGTATGACCCGGATGTCGCAGAGGAATCTGGAGAAGGCCCGGGAGTACCGTGACGAGCGCATGGATGTGCGGCGAAACGAGATGTATCAGCACGTGCGCGAGAGAACACAGCAGTGGCTGAGTGATCGGCGGTAGATTGCGGTCCCTGTGGGGTGCACGGGGCACCGGCCGGGGGCCTCTGGCGCGGGATGGTAGCTGTTGATAGGGGAGCATCTGGGATGAGTGACTCCAACGGGCAGCCTCTGCTGATTCGAGTGGCCACCGATGCCTACCACTTCTGGAACTTCATGGATGGACAGGGGAGGTTTCTCCGCAGCCGAGGTTGGGACGTGCATGTGGTGGCGCCTCCCGGGGAGTTCCTGGAGAAGTTTGCTGAGCGCGAGCAGGTGGCTGTCCACGAGGTAGAGATGTTCCGTAGCATATCTCCCGCGCGGGATCTGCACGGCTTGAGTGCTTTGCGGCGCATCTTCACCGACCTCCAGCCCCTTGTAGTGCATAGCAGCACCCCAAAAGCCGGCTATCTGACCATGATGGCGGGCTGGTCAACCGGCGTGCCGGTGAGGATCTACCATGCTAACGGGCTCAGATGGTGGACCCTGACCGGTCTGCAGCGGTTGATGGTGATGCAGGCTGAGAAGGTGGCCTGCCGACTCGCCGACAGCGTCCTCTGTGTCAGCCCGTCCGTCCGTCAGGCTATGATCGAGAACGGCGTCTGCACCGCCGAGCGTGCCAGAGTCCTGGCCAGTGGGCACGGTAACGGGGTGGATGTGGAACACAGGTTCAATCCTGAGCGCCTCGAACCGGGATCTCGCGCTCGCGTCCGTCAGCACCTCGGCGTGCCCGAGAACGCCGTCGTGGCGGGCTTCCTCGGCCGCATAGTGCGGGACAAGGGGATCGAGGAGATCGTCGAGGCGTGGTCACTGCTCCGCGAAGAGGTCACCGATCTCTACCTACTGCTGGTCGGGGATTTCGATGAGACCGATCCGGTCAGCCCGGACACACGCCGCGTCGTGGAGGAGGACCCGCGGATCAAGCTCACGGGCTGGGTTGATGAGGTGGTTCCGCTCTACGGCGCCATGGACTTCTGCCTGGCACCGAGCTATCGCGAGGGCCTCCCCACCATAGCACTGGAGGCCGGGGCCATGGGCCTGCCACTGGTAACTACTGATGCACTGGGCTGCATCGACGCTGTCGAGGATGGAGTCACCGGCCTGCAGGTTCCCGTGGGAGCCGTCGAATCACTGCGGGAGGCCATACTCACCTACGTCGAGGATCCGGACCTGCGACTGCGTCACGGCCGGGCAGCCCGAGAGCGCGTATGCGACCAGTTCCGGAACGAGATGGTCTGGAACGCCCTCCACTCGGAGTACCTCAGACTCCTGCGCGAGAAGGGGCTGCCGATGCCGGTGCCGCAGGAGTAGAGGGAAGTAGCCGACCCGTTGGCCGCTCCCGCATGCGGGGGGCGCTCCCTCACTACAGGCCGTGGCCTCGTGCTTTCGCCGATCCGGCATCGCCCCTCTGGCCTTCCAGAGCCACGCTCGCTTCGCGGGCATGCTCGCCCTCGGTATCCCGGCTGCCCTCCGCCGCCGCTACGGCGAGCAGCGTGCGGAAGAGGATCGACATGTCCAGCCACAGGCTTCGGCGGGCGACGTAGTAGAGGTCAGACGCTGTCTTGATCCAACTGCTCAGCTCACAGCCCGCGTAGCCGTGCCTCACCTGGGCCCAACCCGTGATGCCCGGCGGCACACAGTGGCGGGCGTCGTAGTGCGGGATTTTCTTCCTCAGGCGCTCCACGATCGGAACCTGCTCGGGACGGGGCCCGACGAGACTCATGTGACCCACCAGCACACTGAAGAACTGGGGGAACTCGTCGATGTGAAACCGCCGCATGAAGGCGCCGAACCCGAAGATCCGCTCCTCCTCCTCGTTGGCCCACCGGGCTTCCTCGCTGGTCCTCTCGTGCATGGTTCGGAACTTGACCATCGAGAACGGCTTCCCATGCAGCCCGATCCGCTTCTGGCTGAAGAAAACTGGACCACGGGACTGGAGTTTGATGGCCACAGCGACGAAGGGCAGTAACACCGCCACGACTACCGAACCGACCAGACCTCCCAGTAGATCAACGGCCCTCTTGCAGATGGCATAGCAGTATCCGCGGGCGCCGGCATCGCAGATATCCTCAACATTGCGGAACGGACAGAGGAGACCCCTCAGGTCATGGCAGTAGGCGGCGCGCTCCTCGATGCTCTCACATTCCTGCAGCAGTGCAGCAACATCATCCGCCACGCTGTTGTCCTCATTCACTGCGTTCATGCAGATGCGGCAGATCTCATCCGGACTGTCAGGCAGGTCTCCCACAGACATTACTGCCCTCCACACTCTGAGTACGGACCGCCCTGAGGATTCGTCACACGTGGCTGCCCTGTCTTCGCCGGGAACGCCTGCTTTCCCTTCCGAACAGCAGTCTACACTGTTTGCACTCGCCCACACAAGGCGCCGGGGTCGTGACGTGGTCTCGAATACTCAGGTCCTCCATAGTGATATGATACCGCGGGCACGCAGGTGTAGAGAAGCGTCCTCATGAAAAGAGCATCCTGCAGCGGTGTGCACAGCACAGATTCTCTCAGCGAATGCGGGCGGAGCGCCCCAACTTCAAGGCATCTGCCAATGCGGTTGGCGCCATCAAGCAGCCGGTGCTTTCGACTGCCGGTCGTGGCTCGCCGGTGGGGACCGCACTTCGCCTCGTCCGAGAGGCACCGGCCCTGAGGACTGTGAGGCTCTGGGCTGGTGCTGAAGGCCGGGCGGACGCTCCGTGACCACATCAAAGGATCCACCTGATGCCCCGTGACGCTTTGACGAAGACATCGGCGCAGGTCCACCGCCCCGCGGTGACCACCAGGGCGCTGGTGCTCGGCGCGGTGCTGATCCCCTTCAACGTCTACTGGGTCATGATGGTGGAGGGCATCTGGCACACGGGCCACCCTAGCGTCATGGCCCTGCCCTGGGGCGTGGTCTTCAACATCATCGTCCTGCTGCTGGTCAACGCCCTCATCCGCCTCGTGCAGCCTCGGTGGGCGTTCACGCAGGCAGAGCTGGTGACCGTCTACGTCATGGTCTGTATCGCCGTGATGCTCGCGGGCCACGATACTCTGCAGCTCGGCGTGCCGAATCTCAGCCACGTCGCGTGGTTTGCCACCGAGGCCAACGACTGGGAGAACCTCATCCAGCCGTATCTGCCGGAGTTCGCCACGGTCAACGACCTCAGTGTTGTGGAGCCCTTCTACGAGGGCCACGATACGCTGTACCGGCCCGGCCGGGTGACGGCATGGCTGTGGCCGGTGCTGTGGTGGGTGGCGGTCGTGCTGGCCGTGGGGCTGGTGATGGTGGGCATCTGCGTGCTGCTGCGGCGGCAGTGGACGGAGCGGGAGAAGCTGGGCTACCCCATCGTCCAGCTTCCGCTGGCGATGACCGAGGATGGCGGCAGCCGCCGCTTCTTCGCCGACCGCGTGCTCTGGATCGGCATACTACTGGCCGCCGGCCTCGATCTCTACAACGGGCTGCACTGGTTCTGGCCGGCGCTGCCCATCGTGGACGTCAGGCAC
>JBNGDZ010000003.1:0-6258 GCA_049975765.1 Armatimonadota bacterium | reverse complement strand
CGTCGAGACCCGTCCATGGGGCCTGCCCTGGAGCGCCATGGGCCGCATCCCCATCCCGCTGTATCCCTTTCTCATCGCGCTGGGCTTCCTAATCCCCCTGGACCTGTGCTTCTCGATGTGGTTCTTCTACCTGTTTCGGAAGCTGCAGCAGGTGGGGGCAGCGGCCATCTCCGTTCCCATGATGCCCGGGCTGCCGTACCTGACAGCCCAGTCCTTCGGCGCCTGGTTCGCGCTCTTCGGCTACGCCATGTGGATGGGTCGGCGCTTCCTCTCGGAGCTGTGGGAGAACATCCGGCGATGGACCCTCCCGGATGAGGTCGAGGCCGGCGACCCCATGAGCTACCGCGCGGCCCTCTTGGGCATCATCGCGGGGCTGGGTTTTCTGGTGTTCTTCTGCATGCGGGCCGGGATGACGCTCGCGGCCGTGGCGCCCTTTCTGCTCTTCGTCATCGTCATCCACACCGCGCTCACTCGTGTCCGCGCCGAACTGGGACCGCCCGCCCATGAGATGGCCGGGAACATGAACGCCGCGCAGCTCGAGCTGATCTTCGCGGGCAGCCGCAACCTCGGCCCGCACAACCTGGTGATGTTCCCGCTGTTCTGGTGGCTCACCGGCCGGGGCTATCGGACCACGCCCATGCCGGTGCAGCTTGAGGGCTTCAAGATGGCCGAGGTCTCGGGGGCCGAGCCGGGGCGGCTGGCGCTCGGCATGGCTCTGGCCTTCCTGCTGGGCGGCTTCTTCAGCTACTGGGCGGCGATTCACCTCACCTACCTGCATGGCAGCTCGCCGCTGATCAGCCACAACCGCGGGCAATGGAACCAGCTCGCCTCCTGGCTCACCTATCCCACCGACCCGAGCTGGCAGCGGATAAGCTTCATCGCCCTCGGAGGGCTGTTCACATGGGGGATGATGTGGATGCGCCTGCGCTTTCTGTGGTGGCCGCTCCACCCCGCGGGATACGCTCTGGCCATGGTCTTCGGGGTGGAGTACTTCTGGAGCTGCCTGCTGATCGCGTGGGTGGTCAAGTGGGCGATCCTGCACTGGGGCGGGCAGCGGACCTATCAGCGCTTCATGCCATTCGTCTACGGTGTGATCATCGGAGAGTACGCGGTGGGGGCCTTCTGGAGCGCCATGAGCGTCGTCCTCCAACGGCCCCTGTACGACTTCTCGCCGGGGTAGAGGAAGAGGCCCTTTGGCGACCGAAGCAAACGGCACTGTGACTGATCTGCAGGGAGGCGGCAAGACGTGCGTGTGATCCGGTGCGCATATGTGGCATTGGTGCTTGCCCTGGGTGTGATATCGATGGCGACGGCGGCGGAGTACGACGTGCGCTGGGCCCACTCGGCCGACGAGGTCTTCCTCGACGGCCGCGGCGAGCGAGAGCTCCCCCCCGAGGGCCTCTCGCTGGCGGGCGCGCGGGGGGAGTACGAGAGCCTGCAGGTGGTGGTCGCGCCGCGAGATGAGGGCCTTAGGGCGGTGCGCGTCCAGTTCGAGGACCTGGCCAGCGGTGACGGAGACGTCCTGGACGCGGAGAGGCTGTCCTGGCGGCAGGTCGGCTATCTCTACTGCGAGGAGCACGAGCACTACGACTCCCCCGGCGCCGGCTGGTACCCCGATCCGCTGCTGGAGCCGGAGAGCTGCGATGTGGCCCATGGCGACCACCAACCGCTGTGGATCACGGTCGAGATCCCTCGCGACCAGCCGCCCGGCGAGTACCGGGGGATGCTGCGCGTCCTGGCCGAGAACGCTGAGGCGGTGGAGCTGCCGCTGACGGTGACCGTGTGGCCCGTCACAATCCCGGCGCAGAGCAGCATCCCGACGGCCTTCACCGTGGGGCTGGCCGAGCACGAGGCGAGCTGGCAGGAGGACAAGAGCACCTACTTCCCCGGCCATCAGCCGGGCTTCGAGTTCCGCAGGATGAACTACGACTTCTCCCTGCGCTATCGCATCAGCCCAGACCATCTCTACCTCCGCGAGCCGCGGCCGATGGCGGACTACGAGTACCTGGCCCGGCACGGCGCGAGCTGCTTCAACCTGCTGTGCCTGCCCGACTTCGCCGGCGGGCCGCGCCGCGAGATGCCGTCCGACGAGCGCGTTGAGGCGGCATTGGATGCGCTGGAGCCCTACGTCCGGCGCATGCGCGAGCTGGGCGCGATGGACCGCGCCTACGTCTACGGCATCGACGAGCTGGGCTCGGACCTGATGCCCGCGGAGCAGAAGTGGTTCAAGGCCGTCCATGACCGCTACCCCGACCTGCGCACGGTGCAGACCTCGAACTGGGTGGATCCGGAGCTGGAGTGTGACATCTACTGCCCGCTGCTGTCGGTCTACAGCCCCAAGCGCCAGGCGCCCTATCGGGAGCGAGGGACCAAGTTCTGGTGGTACGTGTGCATCGGGCCGCGCCACCCGTATCCCAACTTCTTCATCGAGTATCCCGTCATCGAGGCCCGCCTGATCTTCTGGATGACCTACATGTGGCGCGCCGACGGGTTCCTCTACTACGCCACCAACCTGTGGCCGCACGAGGACGGGCCTATGCCTCCCGGGCCTCGCTGCGAGTGGGACCCGCGAAGCTGGAACAACGCGAATGGCGACGGCTGCCTCTACTACCCCGGTCAGCACGGCCCGCTGGCGACGACCCGCCTCGAGAACATCCGCGACGGTCTGGAGGACTATGAGCTGCTGCGTCTGCTGGACATTGAGGCCCAGCGTCACATGGACGAGAGTGGGGAGACGGCCAGTGATCGCGGCGGGCAGCTCGGGGCGCTGATCGCACCGTCCCGGCGGGAGTACTCGCGGAACCCCGACGAGCTCGCAGCCGTGCGGCGCCGCGCGGCCGAGGAGCTGATGGCGCTCCAGGAGGGCCCGGCACTGTCGATCACCGCGCCGGGCCGCGACTGGCGAACCGAGCTGCCTGAATACCGCATCATGGGTCGCGCGCCGGCGTGGGCGACAGTCACTGTCAACGGCGAGCCGGCGAACCGGCGCGAGGAGCGGTTCAGCCACCTGGCGCGACTTAACCTCGGCCGCAATACCTTCGAGGTCACTGCGACAGCGGACCGCCCCGACGAGTGGCGGCAACAGAAGCAGGTCGTCATCATCCGGGAGGAGCCCGGCTACGTCCCGCCGCCGATCTCCGCTGATGAGACCTCGCTCGGGGCCGTCATCGACGACTTCGAGGACCTCGAGGGATGGCGGATCTTCGGATCCGGTGACCCTGCCAAGGCGATCGCCATGCAGTCGCGCCGGTTCGAGGGCCGCCGGGCGATGGTGGTCAGCTACAACGCCGAGGCGGCCGGCGACCGCCGGGCCAGCGTCGGCCGCTACATCCCGAAGATGGGTCGGGAGCGCGTCGGGCTGCACTTCTGGGTCTACGGTGACGGCTCAGGCGCAGAACTGGTCGTGGAGCTGTGCGAGGAGGACTGGCCGAACTGGACGCACACCATGACGGTGGACTTCACAGGTTGGCGAGAGTTTAACCTCACCTGGCAGGACTTTCCCGGCGGGAATCACGAGTACTCCCGTAACGCCAAGCCGGACTGGGACAGCATCTTCTGGCTGGCGCTCAATCCGCGTGGCGAGAGCACGACGTTCGCGATCTCCGACCTGCGTTTCCTGGTGCCCCGTGATTAGGCGGCTCATCGCGGCGGCGCCACCTCCGCGTCCGCTGAGGCCGTCAGGCCGGTGGCGACATCTCGCGCACGCACATGCCAGGTTCCTGCAGGATCGTTGTGCGCGAGTTGAATGACGACCTCCGCTCGTCCGTGCTCGGCCACGACATCGCGGGTGTACTCGTAGCGCGCCGCGCGCTCTCCCGGCGGCGTGACCTCCACGTGCAGCACGTGATCGGTCGGAGTGAGCTCCGCCTGCACGGCGACCTCGATCGCCAGCTCGTCCCCCTGTCCCGACGCCGCCACCGAGAGGCCCTCAGGCCGGTAGGGAAGCAGCGTCAGGAAGCGTGCGTCGCCGGGCGCAACGTCCACCTCGATGCTCTTCAGCCTGCCCAGCAGCCGGCCCTCGCGGGCGTCGTAGACCCACGCCGCGCGGGATAGCTCCACGGTCAGGGGGCCGTCGGCCGCGGCGTCGGCGGATGCATCGCGCAGCAGGCCCAGATACTCCGCGGCGCCGAGCGTCATACGGAAGAGCCGGGTGTGCCGGGGAAGATCGCCTCCGCGCCTGTGCCAGCGGACCTCCGGCTGCAGCCCGAGCCCGGCAATGGCCGCGTCCAGAGCCTCAGCGGACTCGACGTCGGCATGCTGGCCGAGAACGAACGCCCTGTCACCGGCCATGACCTCGCTCAGCGGCGACGCTCCCTCGCGCGGCCTGCCGTGCTCGGTGTGCGTGGCCGGCATGGTGTCAGCCAGCACCATGCCGCCACCGGCCACGAAGTCGCGGATCGCCGCCACGCTCTCGTCCGACAGCGCCGGGCACGAGGGCAGCGCCAGCAGGTCGATACCGTGCATGGCAGGACCCGTCAGCTCCTCGGGCAGCACGTACCGGTAGGTGACCCCCTGGCGGATCATCGCGGCCGCGATGGCCTCATCGGAGGCGTGGTAGCGGTCCCAGCCCGCATCTGTGGGCGCGCCCTTCTCCAGGGCCGGCAGGGCGTAGAGCAGGTGCTTGCTCGCCTGGGAGTGCAGGATGGCCGCCTGGGGCCGGGCACGATCTGCAACGCGCAGCAGCCGGCCGATGCCGTCGCGGAGATCGCGCGACGCTCCGGTGACCGCCTGGCTGCGCCCGGTCTCCCGCCACAGCGGCCCGAACATGTACCAAGGGGTGAAGCCCGGGCCACGGTCCGAGTAGGCCCACGGCTCCACCGGGTCCCACCAGATCGGCATGACGCCCCCGTTGAGCGCGAAGCGCCAGACGAAGTGACCGCAGCCGAGCGCGCCGGTCCTGTAGCCGAACCAGGAGAGGATCGGCGCATCCGTCCACGACATGTCGCGGTCCAGCACGTGCCGGTGGCTGTAGCGCAGCAGAATCTCCTCGTTGGGCACCCACAGGGCGAAGTGCGTGCCCGAGAGGGAGTTGTACTTGTAGGGGTTCGTGAAGCTCATGCGCACATGCGGGTAGCGCTCACGGACCGCATCATGTGCCGCCGCATAGGCGTTGGCCCAGACGCGGTCCATGTGCAGGCGGTAGTCCACCCACAGGGCCGGATTCTCGGCTCCCTGCATGTCGGCCAGCAGCGGCATGCCGACATCATTGAACGAGTCGAACTCCGTCCCCCACTCGGCATTGGCGGCCTCGATAGAGCCGTACTCATCCGCGGCCCATGCCCGGAAGCGAGCCAGGCAGTGCTCGCTGCCGCATACCTCGACGTTGGCCTGCTGCGCCAGGTGCGTCTCATCGTCCATGTTGAACCCCAGAAAGCCCCAGTGGTGCTTGCCGCCGATCGTCTCGAGCGTGCGCTCCACGACGGTCTGCAGGTGCTCGCGGTTGCTCATGCAACGCTCGCGAACGTGCTCCGAGCCGCTGTAGCGCATCCCCGCGCGAGCGACGCCGCCGAAGGCTGGCATCCCGCGCTCGATCATGTACTCGTTGACGGTGGTGGCCTCAACGCCGTGCGCGCGCAGGAAGCCCACCAGGTGCTCCTCCAGCCACGGAGCGCAGCGGATGTGCATGGCGGCGTAGCCTGCCGCCAGCCGGAAGCGGTCCAGATGCCCGGCGTTGGCGGCCGGGACGAACAGCGGCCGCTCCACGCGGTCCGCCAGCACCTCGCCGTCGATGGCCGACACGACGATCCGGTGGTAGACCGACAGCGGGTCGTGAACCGCCAGCGAGAAGGACCCGGTCGCACCCCCTGCGGCCTCGACCGGTGTTTCGGCACGTGAGACCACGCGCCCGAAGGCGTCCACCAGCTCGGCTCGCAGCGTTGCGCCGGTCTCGGCTGAGTATCCGGCGGACACCTCGATCGTCTCACCCGGCTCCGCCAGTTCGGGCGCGGTGAGCTCCCCGAGCGTGACGCGCGGCGCCACGCCCGGCACGACCGCGGCGGCGAGGTCCAGCGGCTCACCTCCGGCCAGCAGCCGCACACGCGCGATGCTCGGGCCGCTGCGATTGCCGGGCAGCTCGCTCTCGGGGATCGTGAGCAGCCCGCTGCCCTCCTGCAGGGAGATGCTGCGGTCAATGCTCTCCCCGACCTCGAAGCGATGGTCCCACGTCACCTCAGCGGTGAGCGCTTCAGCGGGCGGTGACGAGACGTGGATGTTGAGGCCGGCGTCGTCGAAGCTGAGGCCCTCAATACGGCTCTCGGG
>JBNGDZ010000002.1:0-1559 GCA_049975765.1 Armatimonadota bacterium | reverse complement strand
GGCGTGTTCACCGCCGCGCGCTCGGCGTAGGAGCGCGCACGCCCATCGCTGCTGCTGATCTCCGGAAGCGGTCGCTTCCGGCCCAGCAGCGTCTCCACATAGCCCTGCTCACGTGCCAGCGCCACGATCTCATCGATGTAGCGCCTCACGGCGGGCAGCGCCCGGAAATAGTTCTCTATGAAGGCCTCCGCCTCCTCCCTCCGGATGCCGAGTTGCCTTCCCAGCGCCGTCGCCCCCTGGCCGTAGAGGACGGCGTAGTTGACCGTCTTCGCCCGTCCGCGCATCTCGTAGGTGCACTCCTCCGGGCTCACCTCGAACAGCGCCGACGCCGTCTCCGTGTGGATGTCCCTGCCGGAGCGGAAGGCTTCCACCAACCGTGGCTCGCCGCTGATGTGGGCCAGGATCCGCAGCTCGATCTGTGAGTAGTCCGCCGCCACCAGTCGCCGCTTTTCCCCGCTCACGAAGCAGCTCCGGATCCGCCGACCCCACTCTGTGCGGATGGGGATGTTCTGCAGGTTCGGGTTCCTGCTGGAGAGCCGACCTGTGGCCGCCACCGTCTGCTCGAAGGTCGTGTGGATACGCCCCGTCTCCGCATCGACCTCGGCCAGCAGGCCATCCACATAGGTCGAGCGCAGCTTCGCATAGTGCCGATACTCCAACACCAGCTCCGCGATCCTGAACTCGTCGGCGAGCTCCTCCAGTACCGCCGCCGACGTGGACCATCCCGTCTTCGTCCTCCGACCCTTCGGCAGCTCCAGGCGCTCGAAGAGCACCTCGGAGAGCTGCTGCGGGGAGCCCACATTGAACTCGCAGCCGGCGATCTCGCAGATCTGCTCCTCCAGCCCCGCCACCATCTCGTCGAGCTGCTCCCCCAGCTCCTCCAGCTTGCCGGTGTCTATCGCGATCCCGCTCAGCTCCATCTCCGCCAGCACCGGCGCCAGCGGCATCTCCATGTCGTCGAACAGCGCCAGCATGCCGGCCTGGTCCAGCAGCCTACGCATCGGCTCGCGCAGCTCACGGACCGCAACCGCCTCCGCGGCCGCTCGGAGCGCAAACGGCCCGACCTCGCTCTGCGACTCCCCGTCCGGCTCGGGCAGGGCGTAGTCCAGATGCTCCTGGGTTACCATCTCGATGGAGTGGTTCCGGCGATTGGGCTGCAGCAGGTACGACGCGATCTCGGGGTCGAACTCCATCCCCGCCAGCGTCAGCCCCTCCCCCACCAGGCGTCGCGCGATCCCCTTCACGTCGGCCGCGCGCTTGGCGATCTGCGGATCCGCCAGGACCGCGGCCAGTGGCGAGAGCTCCAGCGCCTCGCCGTCATCCTCGGCGAAAAGGGTGCCGGCCTCCGCCCGTCCGGCCAGCGGCACCAGCGCGGCCTCCGCGGCATCCTCGGCAGGCACATAGGCCCGCTCATAGCCCTGCTTCTGAGCCTCGCTGACCATGGGCAGGATGCCGTTGGTGTGCCGCACCGTGCCGTCAAGCGACAGCTCACCGAGGAAGATGGACCCCTCAAAATCGGGCCAGACCTGCTGCGTGGCCGCCAGCACGCACACCGCGAT
>JBNGDZ010000001.1:0-3618 GCA_049975765.1 Armatimonadota bacterium | reverse complement strand
TCCAGCAACTGCAGCAGCGTCATGAGAGCCTCGCCGCCGAACGCGAGGAGGTTCACGAGCGGGCTGAGGCCATCGCTGAGGAGATCGTGGGTCGCCGCGACGAGCTTCAGTCGATGGAACAGCGCCGGCGCGAGGCCGAGCAGCAGCTCAGCGACCTCCAGGAAGAGCGCCAGCAGCACTCCCGCAGGGCCGAGAATCTCCGCCGCGAGGCGGAGACTCTGGAGAGCCTTCAGGAGGAGCTGCGCGAGCGTGTCCAGCGCCTGGGGGCGCAGCAGGCCGCTCTCCACGAGCAGGCCGAGCGGGCCCGTGCCGGCCTGGACGAGGTGCGGCAGCGCCGCGACCAACTCGTCGAGCGCGCGCAGAAGGCGCGCGACAAGCTGGCGGAGCTGACGCAGCGCCACGAATGGCTCACCAGGACGCTGCGGGAGCATCGGGCCAAGCGGGACATTCTGGCCGGGGCCGCCACCGCGGCGGAGACCAGACTCTCGCTGCTGCAGGAGCTGGCCAACAGCCATGAGGGCTTCGAGGACGCCGTGCGGCACATCCTGGAGGCCGCTGAGCGGGAGGAGCTCTCCGGAGTGCGGGGAGTGGTGGGCGAGCTGCTGGAGGTGTCCGCGAAGTACGAGTTGGCCATCGAGGCGGCGCTGGGGGAGCGGCTGCAGTGGATCGTGGTGCAGACTGAGGAGCAGGCGCTGGCCGGGGTGCGCTACCTGCGCGACAGAGGGCTGGGCTGGGCCACCTTCCTACCGCTGGCGTCGCTGTCGTCGATAGCGCCGCGAACGGTGTCCGCCTCCGGGGATGGCTGCCTGGGACCGGCGACGCGCTTCGTGCGTGCCCCCAGAGACGTCTCGCACCTGCTGGATCATCTCCTGGGTGACTGCCTGGTGACGGAGGATCTGGAGAGGGCCCTGCGGCACCTGCGGCACATCGGCTACCAGGGGCGAGCCGTGACACTCTCGGGCGAGGTCGTTGAGCGGGGAGGCGCCGTCCGGGGCGGCGAGCGGGCTGAGAACGCCAGCGAGATGCTCTCCCGCAAGCGCGAGATGGAGCAGGTCCGCGGGGAGCTCGAGATGCTGCGGCGCGCGCTGGCGCGAGCGTATCAGTATGAGGAGAAGTTCGAGAAAGAGAGCGACAGGCTGGCGGGGGAGATGGAGGAGGCCGCGGACGCTGCCGGTGACGCCCGCGCCGAGCTGTCCGAGGTCGAACGCGACCTGGTGCACATGCGCGAGCAGGCGCAGGCGGCGCTGAACGCCGCCGAGGAGATCGATGAGGAGATCGGGGAGCTGCGCAAGCGGCTGGCCTCCACCGCAGAAAGACAGAGGGAGCTGGCCGCGGAGTCCGTGGAGGCGGAGACCGAGGCGGAGCGGCTGAGCGAACGGCTTGAGGGCATGCGCGGGGAGCAGCCTCCCGCCTCGGAGATCGAGGAGCGACGGCAAGCGCTGACGCAGTCCGAGGTGGCGCTGGCGGAGCTGCGCGAGAAGGAGCGCTCCCTGCAGGAGCTGCTGCGTACGACACAGGGCGATCTGGAGCGCGCGCGTCGCGAGGCCGCCAGCGTGGAGGAGACGCGTGCCGAGCTCAACGCCCGTGTCGAGACGCTTGGGAGCGAGCTGGAGGAGACTGCGGAACGGCTTGCGGAGGAGCGGAAGAGAGCGCAAGATCTGCGTGAGCAGGTCGAGGAGAGAGGCGGTGCGGTTCACACGCTGCGCGCCAGGGGCGACGAGCTGGAGGGGTCGGCGCGCAAGCTCCGCCGGCTGCTCGAGACCCAGCAGGAGCAGGTACAGCGCGCCGAGGTGTCCTTCACCCGCGAGCAGGCGCAGCTCGAGAGCATCGAGGAGCGCCTCGCTGACGTCTACGGAGTAACGCCCGAGGAGGCGCTGGAGCAGCTCGGCGATGAGGACCCCAGTCGGCACAAGATGGCCCGGGACGTCAACGCCCTCAAGCGGGAGATCCGCAAGCTGGGGCACGTCAACCTCAGCGCCATCGACGAGTGCGAGCGCCTCACCGCCCGGGAGGACTTCCTGAGGAGGCAGCGTGAGGACCTGGAGGGCGGGCGCGAGGACCTGCTGGAGATCATCGACGAGATCGACACGGCAGCGGAGCAGGAGTTCCTGAAGACCTTCCGGCAGGTCGCGGAGGCCTTCGAGGACACGTTCACCACGCTCTTCGACGGCGGGGCCACCGAGCTGTACCTGACGGACGAGGAGAACCCGCTGGAGAGCGGCGTCGAGGTCTTCGCCCAGCCGCCCGGCAAGCGGCAGAAGCACCTGAGCCTGCTGTCGGGCGGGGAGCGCGCCATGACCGCGCTGGCGCTGCTGTTCGCCATGCTGAAGGTCAAGCCCAGCCCCTTCTGCGTGCTGGATGAGATCGACGCCGCACTCGACGCCACGAACACCGACCGTTTCGTGAGGCTGCTTGAGGAGTTCGCCGAGCGCTCCCAGTTCATTATCATCACCCACAACCCCCGGACCATGGAGGCCGTGGACCTGCTGCACGGGATCACCATGCAGGAGGCCGGCGTCTCCCAGCGCATCTCCGTCGAGCTGCGCGATGCGCAGGAGGAGGGCCGCCGCCAGCAGGAGAGGTCGCAACGGCAGCGGGCCGCAGCACGCGAGGACACCGCGGGCGTCTCTACAGGGGGGCAGTAAGCCACGACCGATGGGGTGGCGGTGGCCACGGACTGACGGGGCCGATTCCGAGAGGACGGGATACAGTTGCTCAAGGGACTGCTACGCCGCGTGGGAAACGTCCTGCGCGGCCGCGCGACGCTGGATGAGCAGACGACGGAGGACCTGGAGGCCGCGCTGGTTCAGGCCGACGTGAGCGTGCCGGTGGCCACGGAGATCGTGGAGGAGATGCGTGAGCGCGCTGAGCGCGAGCGCGTCACCGACGAGGAGGGCCTCCTGCAGATCCTCCGCGACGAGGTCTTCGAGCGCCTGGAGCCGTACGAGGGCGAGCTGAACGTAGCCGATGAGCCCCCGACGACGATCCTGGTGCTGGGCGTCAACGGAGTGGGGAAGACCACCACCATCGCCAAGCTCGCGCACATGTTCAAGTCGCGGGGCAAGACGGTCCTGCTGGCCGCCGGCGACACCTTTCGGGCGGCCGCCATCGAGCAGCTTCAGGCCTGGGGCCAGCGCGTTGGCTGTGAGGTGGTGGCACAGAGTATGGGCGCGGACCCGGGCGCCGTGATGTTCGACGCTCTGGACGCCGCCAAGGCGCGGAACATCGACGTGGTCATCGCCGATACCGCCGGCCGGCTCCACACCAAGATCAACCTCATGGAGGAGCTGCGGAAGATGGGGCGCGTCGTCGAGCGTGCCACCGGACGGCCGGCCGATGAGCGGCTTCTCGTCCTCGACGCCAACACCGGCCAGAACGCCGTCAGTCAGGCCCGGGAGTTCAACCAGGCAGTCGAGGTCACAGGCATCGCGGTCGCGAAGCTGGACAGCACCGCCAGGGGCGGCGCCCTCCTGTCGCTGACCGCCGAGATGCAGATCCCCATCAAGCTGGTGGGCACCGGCGAGAAGCCCGAGGACCTGGCGCCCTTCTCCGCCCGCGAGTTCGCGGACGGCATCGTCTGAGGCAGGCCGGACAGTGGTCCGGCCCCTCCACGCGAGC